>NZ_JBQTCF010000050.1:0-18793 GCF_052379845.1 Roseinatronobacter sp. NSM
ATCCAAAGCGCCTTGCGCCGTCCCTGCGCCCAGTTGTCGAGCAGGATCCCAGCCGACTGGCGGCCCTTGCCTGCCCCTGTGCCATCACCAAGGAAGAAGCCACGACGGAAGCGGACAGCGTCGGCGGCATCGTCGGGCGCGGCCGAGACCATGTCGCCCGTCTCATCCAAGCACCATGATCCGGCGAGATACGCGCCATGCGCCTCGCCCGCGTAGATCACCGTCTCAAGCTGCGCGTCTGACAGGAGGCCATCACACAGTACGGCAGCGGGCAGCTTGGGGCGGTAGCTGGGTTTGGGAGGCGCAACGGACGCCATAGCAGCCGATTGCACCAGCTTCGTCGGGTGCGGTTCCGCCCCGGGGATGTCGATCGCCTGCAGACGGAAGGTCTCATAAATGGCATCCGACAGGCGCGCGCTGGCATCGTCTTCGGTCGCATCGCGCAGCGCATAGGCCAGATCTTCGGCCTCGGTTTGCGCACTGGACTGGTGCGGCTGGGCCGCAGGGGTCGCGCGCGGTGTGCTGATGGCAGCGCGCGTGGCGCGGGCAGGATTTCCCGGGAAGGAGGAGGTGGGGCGATTTACTTCCGCTGTGTCCGGATCCAGCGCGAGACGCGGGGGGACATGGGTGGTGATCAGCGAGAGCAGGCTGGCGACATCAGGCGATATCGGGCGCGCCAGATCGGCGGTGATGCCGCCAGCCTCACCGCCCCGGCATTTGTCAAAGACCGACAGGCGGGTTTCAAAGCTGGTACCGTGCTTAGCGAAGGCGGCACCGGACACAGCGCCCGTGAACACCAGATGCGCGGACTCGGTCAGGCGGGTGAAAGTGTCAGCCCAAGCGGGGGCGTCGGGCGCGAAGCTGGCACCCGTGATGGCGACGAGCCGCCCACCGGGGGCCAAGCGAGCAAGCGCCGAGCGCAGATGCCGCGCCGTGGCCTCGGTCGTCCGGCCATCGACATTGGCCACAGCCGAGAAAGGCGGGTTCATCAGGATGACGCTCGGGCGCAGTCCGGCGTCGAGGTGATCGTCGATCTGGGCTGCGTCAAAGCAGGTGACGGGACGACCCGGAAAGAGGAGGCGCAGAAGGTCGGCGCGGGTGTCGGCCAACTCGTTCAGCGCGAGGCTGCCACCCGCGATCTCAGCGAGGATCGCCAGAAGCCCGGTCCCGGCCGAAGGCTCAAGGACCAAGTCACGCGGCGTGATCTGTGCGGCGGCCAGTGCCGCGAGCCCCATGGGCAGCGGCGTCGAGAATTGCTGGAACCGCTCCATCTCCTCCGAGCGCCGGGTATGCGTCGGCAAGAGGCCAGCCACCTTGGCAAGGATCGGCAGCAGGGCAGCGGGCGATCCAGCACGGGCCAGCAGCGCGCGGCCGAATTTCCGCAGGAAAAGGACCAGCGCCACCTCGCCCGCCTCATAGGCGAGCTTCCAGTTCCACGCACCATCGGCATCGGAGCCGCCAAAGGCGCGCTCCATCTCAAGCCGAAGACGCAGCGCGTCGATCTGGAAACCCTGCGCCAGATCGGGCTGCAAGGCTTCGGCGACGGTGATGATCGCAGGTGCGAGATCAGCAGGCGGAACAGCAACGGGAGGCGCAACGGGTGCGAGATAGGTCATCGGGAAACTCCGGAATGAGAAACATGGGCAGGCCTGGGCACCCTCTCTCGGGCACCCTCAGGCCTGATCTTTCCCGGCCCCTCTCTCCCTCTCGAATACTGGTGCTCCCAACACGCGGCTTGATTTTGTTCCTGTTATGTTCTATATTCAAAACCAAGCCAGACAGGGAGTTTCCCCATGGAAAGCACAACATACGCGCTGCCCGCGACCCCTAAGCAGATCGCCTATGCGCGGTCACTCGCCTTGCGCAACCAGACCCTCCTGCCTTGGGAGGTTCAGCAGGACCGCCGGTCGTTGAGTGCTTGGATCGAGGCGCAGGCCCAGCTGAAGCCGGTATCCGATATGGACCGGTTGCCGACCTCGAAGCAGGTGGCCTTCGCGGAGAAACTCGCCCGGATCAAGCGCCGCGCCGTCCCGGACGAATGCTTCCGCGATAAAGGGCTGATGTCGAAGTGGATCGACGGCAACAAGTAGCCCCCGCCTTCCTTCCCGCGCCAAGGACTGTTGCCCGCATGGGGGGAGACTGCGAAGGTAGGCTCCAGTCCGCAGGACCAAGGCCTGGTCCCGGCGGCACGCCGGGAAGGTGCCCGCATAGACATTCGGCAACCGCCGCAAGTCGCCGCCGTCGCTCAACCACGTGTCGTCAGACCTCCCACCACCTGGGCTACCTCTTTGCTCTTTGGAAATCATACCTTTGGAGCGTTCATAACGCTGAAGCATTACCTCCCTCAAAGAGATCTATGGCGCGCTCTTTGAAAATCTGTCACTTTAGGCATCATGGACGCCGCAAGATCACAGAATCTGAAGAAACTGCTCGATGCAGTGCCCGCCGGGTATCTGGTCGATGCCGCGTGGCTCGTCTCGCAAGGCATAGCCTATGAGAGCTTCCGTGACTATGTGAAGCGCGGCTGGCTGGAGCGTATCGCACGCGGTGTCTTCCGCCGCCCACTCCCCAGCACCGCAGTCCCCCCGACGTCGAACAGCATGGACTGGAAGACCTGCATCCTTTCCACCCAGCACATCATGGGTCATGACCTGCATGTCGGCGGCACCACGGCGCTCGGCGAACAGGGGCATGCCCATTACCTGCGCCTCGGCGACAGCGCTCCAGTCTGGGTCTATGGGGACAGTATCCCCAATTGGCTGACGAAACTGCCGATGGATGCCCAGATCAGAACCCGCCCCCGATCCTTGTTTGCCGACCCGAAACTGGGCGTGATCGAGGGCAAAACGACCGGCCAGCCATGGGACTGGGGTCTCACGATGTCGACGCCGGAGCGTGCCATCCTGGAGGCCATGGACGAGTTGCCCGACCATGAAGGCTTCCACACGCTCGACATGGTCTTCGAGAGCCTGACGACCCTGCGCCCAAGACTGCTGTCCGACCTCCTGCAGGCCTGCCGCAAGATCAAGGTCAAGCGCCTGTTCTTCGTTTTCGCTGACCGCCACGACCATCCCTGGCGCAAACGGATCGACCCGCAGGCATTCGACCTCGGCAGCGGCGACCGGGCCTTGGTCCGAGGCGGCAATATCCACCCACGCTATCGGATCATGGTGCCGGAAGATTTCGTGAAACCGGAGGCCGACAGTGGCGCGTGAGACCTATGAAGCCCAAGTCGCGCTCCTGGTGCGCGTCCTGCCCCATGTCGCTGAGGAGAACGTCTTCGCGCTCAAAGGCGGGACGGCCATCAACCTCTTTTACCGCGCCCTGCCGCGGTTGTCGGTCGATATCGACTTGACCTACCTGCCAATCAAGGAACGCGTCGAGAGCCTGGACGAGATCAATGCCGCGATGGACCGCATCGCGGCCGCCATCGAGACCGGTATTCGCGGCGCAAAAACTCAGCGCATTCAAGGCGGCGGCGGCGGAGCCACACGGCTCCTCGCGCGCCTCGGGCATGCCGAAATCAAGATCGAAACCTCGCCTGTGACCCGTGGCGTCGTCCACGACCCGGAGATCCGGACTGTCTCGGCCGCTGTCGAGGATGCCTACGGCTATGCTGAAATGCAGATCGTCTCGTTCGAGGACCTGTTCGCAGGCAAACTGCACGCTGCCCTCGACAGGCAGCATCCCCGGGATCTCTACGACGTCACGCTCCTCTACGAAAACGAAGGCCTGACGCAGGACCTGTTCCAGACCTTCCTGATCTATGTCGCCAGTTCGCCGCGCCCGGCGCATGAGCTGCTCGATCCGAACCTGATCGATCTCGGGCAACCCTACGCGCGGGAATTCGAGGGCATGACCAGAACACCCGTTCCTCTCGACTTGCTTCTGGCGACGCGGCTGAGGCTGATCGCGGATGTGCAATCGCGCCTCGATACCAACGCGAGGCAGTTCCTGCTGACACTCCAAGACGGGGAGCCTGACTTTGCGGCCATCGACCGATCGCGGGCAGCTCACCTGCCGGCCGTGCAGTGGAAACTCCTCAACCTGAACAAGCTGAAGCGCGACAACCCCGTAAAGCACGCAGCGCAGCGTGACGCCCTGGTGAAGCTTCTGGGCTGAACCGTGCACCGCACCGTCGCGAGGCGGATGAGCATTGACCCATTGGGTCGACTGTCGTGAATTTGCCTCCCGCCTCGGGATGGGCACCAGGCAAAGCGCTCAGGTGTACTGACGCCTTAGCCATGGACCATCTCTCCGACCAATCGTGCCAGCCAAGTCGGAAACTGCGGCGCGGCGGACATCAGCTCAGTCTTTGCCGTCTCCGTGAGCTTGGATCGCAGGATTTGCAGGGCCTTGGGAGCCTCATCTGGCCCGAGCCATGCCAGAGCGCGGACGGCCTGACCGGATGTCTTGCTCCCAAAGGCCAACTGCCAACGCGGCGCATGACGCAGTTCGACCGCTTGCCGGCCAAGGTTCAGCACACGGCTTCGCCCCGAGGTGAGGTAAACCGACTTGACCGGCACCTGTGTCGTGAGGCCCAGAGCGTTTGCCGCGGCAGCGCCGCTCGGGACGATCGTCTCGCCCCGCTGCACAGCGAGCGCTTCAATCGCCTGTTCAGCGGACGGACTGCGCGGACCAAAGCGTGTCTGGACCGGGCGCATGTAGATGCCGCGTTCTGCACGGATCAACTCGCCGCGCGCGGCCAGACGCGACAGCGTTTGATCGATCGCCGCGCGCGAGCCGAGGTGCAAGAGCCCCTTCGCTGCCAAGGGCATTCCCTCCGGCAACGTCGACGCGACATTCATGATGCTCTCGGCCATGCGCTCCATGATCGCTCCTTTGTCAGAAAAATGCGCGGTTTTCTGACAGTTTTCAACCATGCGCTCTCACCCGAACCGCCGCCCGGCTTCGGTGAAGGTGTACTCGTTGACGATGATCCCCTCCTCGATGGCCTCGTCCGAGGTCAGGTGGTCGTATTCGGCCTCAAGCTGGCGGTAGAGCCAGCGGGCCAGATCGCGCAGTGCCTCGGCCACGATCTCCTCCGCGTCCTCGGTCGGCAGCTGCCACCTCGAGCTGTCCCGCGTGACGTCTACCGACATGGTGTATTCGTGGTAGTAGCGCCCGCGATGGCTGACCTCGGCGGCCAGCTGGTAGAAGTTCCGCCGCTGAATGGCCTGCAGCCGGTCGGCGATGCCGTGCAGCGTCGCGTCTGTGGGCGCGTAGTCCCGGATGCGCGTGGCCGCGCCCTTCGCGTGGGACCAATAGCCCTCGAAGCAAGCCCCGTCTCCTTGGCTGCAGAAGCCGGAAAACCAGATGCAGGGCTTGGCCCGCGTCCCGCCGCCCATCAGGCGGACGGTTGTGGTCTTCAGGCGAATGCCGAGGATTTCGCAGATGCGTTCGAAATCCTCGTAGACCGCGTCCCACCAGTCATCGTGGGGGCCAAGCGCGCGATACCAACTGCGGGCCTTTTCCTTGGCGGCATCCGAGAGTTCGGGGAACTGGTAGACGGTGGTGCAGATGACCTCAGGCATCGACGTCCTCCCCGTTCAGCGCGGCGGCCAGCCATTCCTGGCTGCTGGTCCAGCCGATGGACTTGCGTGCGCTGAGATCGATGACATGCGCGCCGCCGCCGAAGGCGTCGAGGCGAGGCCGGGAGCAGGTCAGAGAATACTGAAACCCCCAGAGACCGGTGAGGTCGAGATCGTCCGCAAGGCGCAGCACGAAGCGGATGACCCCCTCGACATCGCCGTGCTCATCGTCATGGATCCAGAGGGTGCTGCCCTCGGGCGCATCCTGGCGCACGAGTGTGAGGCCCGCGACCTCCGGGTCGTCAGCGTCGTGATCCGCAGCGCGCAGTTCCTGGAACAGCGCGAGCGCGCGGGCAGCTTTGTCAGGGGTGCCAACGTCGAGCAGGCACGAGAAATGGGTGAAGTAATCCGCCATGGGGACCTCCTGAATGGGGAAGACCCGGCCGAGAGACCGGGCATTGTGTTGGAATGAAGGGGTGGTTGGGGGCGATCAGCCGGTGAGCCTGTCGCCCGCTGCCTGTCGCGCGGCATGCGCGCAGAGCATCTGCCGATAGAAGCGCTTGCGCGCCGCCCGGAAGCCGCGAACGGCGCGCGTGTCCGGGTGGAGCGCCCGGACCGCCGCCCGCAGGACGGCGTAGGGCGAAGCCGTCACAGGAAGGCCGAGGCGCTGATAGGCTGGATCGGTCATCTCAGGTGACCTCGACCACGGGCGAGGCGAGATGCGGATCGACCTGCGCCTCGATCCGCTCGGCCCGGCCCATCCATGGCTCGGGTCGGATGGCCTTTACCCAGTCGGCGAAGCTCGGGATGAAGCCGAGGTCTTCCTTCACATGCTGCTCGCCGACCCAGCGGGTCGGGATGATGCGCCCGGTCGAGAGGGTCAGGGTTGTCCCAAAGATCGTCTCGGCCATGAAGATGCCCTCGGCATGATGGCGCAGCGCCCGGTGCCGGAAGTCCGCAGTTATCGATTTCGAGGCGTCGAACCAGGCATGTACCGCCATGAAATCGTCGACGGTGCCGCCCCATTTCTTCACGGACGACAGGGCGTGGTGATAGGGATGTGCCATCGCCGCCCCCTCAGAAATCATGGGTGTGGAGTTCGGACGAGGTGAAGCGCTAGTTGAACTCGAGGTGGATGCAGCGGGCCGCCGCGTCGAAGCAGAACTCGCCCCAAGCGCCGTCGTTGTTTTCCCAACCGCCATGGGTGTCGGAGAGGAAGTCGTAGGCCAGCTGCTCGACGACATCTTCGAGCGAGAGCTGCCGCATCTCGACCTCGGGGTCGTCCCAGGTCAGCGCGGCATACTCGATCTCGGTCGCGGGGAACTCGACCGCGGTCTCGCCGGACCATGCGCCGATGCTTTCGATCTGGCCACTGTCACCGGCACCGTCGAAGGTCACGGTGACATGAGTGATGCCGGCCGCCGTGAGGCCATCGAAAAGGCGGTCCTTGTTGCCGGGACGCAGCGCTTCAATGCGGGCCGCGCGCGCGGCATACGCCGCGAAGATCTGGGACATGTCGACAGTCGGTGGTGCCATCGGCGGCGCGAGGGTGGGTTCAGTCAGGGTCATCGGGGTTCTCCGGTAAGGGGAAGGGATTGGAGCCGGTCCGGGCAAACTCTCTCCCCCGGACAAGCTCCAAATCCCCCCTGCCCCTCTCTGCCTCTCGGGCCTCACGCAGCGACCTGCAGCGCCCGGGCGGCAAAGACGCGCCAGAGCGGATCGACGAGCCGGGCATCCAGAAGATCGGCGCGGCGGCGCAACTGAGCCGCCAGATCGGACTCACCCCAGGCCGCTGCGCGGCCCGCCTGGGCGCGCAGCTGGCTTGCCTCGGTCACGACGCCCCGCGCCTCGGCCGCGCTCGTCACCGGGTGGGACCAGGCGACAGCGTGGTCGCTGGCGGCCCCGGCCAGCACAAGGCGCTCGTCGCGGTCGAGGATCGCCAGAAGTTGGGGCGGAGCTTCCCGGGCGATCGCCTCGGCGTGGTCGATCGCGCCCTGCATGGCGTCCGCCAGCGTCGCGAATCGGGCGAGGACGATCGGAGCGGCCCGGCCCAACAGCAGGTCGGTCGGCGCGCGGCGCGACAGAGTCAAGGCGAAGGGATGATCGGGATCGGTGTCGCCCGAGGGAACATGCGGCGGGATGCCCCGCGCGTAGGCGGTCGGGTGGACGGGCAAGGGAAGGTCGAACATGGGAAGATCTCCGACGGCGCGGGAAGCCTCTCTCCCCGCCTCATCCGTCAAAGACCAAACCGCCGACCTCTTCCTCGACGGGGCGACGGTAATGGATCTGCCCGCAGCGTCAGAGCTTGCCGAGCCCCCGCAGGCTCAGCTCCATCCCTGCACCGACGATGATGTGGTCATGCAGCGTCAAGCCGAGATACCTGCAGCCCTTCTGGATCTCCTTGGTCATGTTGAGATCGGCCTCCGACGGCGTTGGATCGCCAGACGGGTGGTTGTGGATCAGGATCAGCGCGCTGGCGTTCAGCATCAGCGCCCGCTTGATCACCTCTCGCGGATAGACCGGGACATGGTCGACCGTGCCGGTCGAAAGAAGCTCATCGGCGATGATGCGGTTCTTGCGGTCGAGGTAGAGGACGTGGAACCGCTCGATGGGGCCGCGAACGGTGAGCGCACAATAGTCCAGCAGCGCCTGCCAACTTCCGATGACCGGGTTTTGACTGAGGTAGCGACCGAGGATGTCGCGAGCCTCGAGGACGATGGTTTCTTCCTGGGGGGTCATGGGGATTCTCGCTGAAATGCGCAGGCCAATGCCCCCTGCCCTCTCGGGGCGGGGCCAGTGGCGTGCATGTGGAAGGGGAAAGCGCGACCGCCGCGCGCGAGGGCGGTCGCGATGTCGAGCCCGGCGTCAGCCGACCCGGTCGAGAAGCTTCTTCGCGCGCCCTTCCATGTCGAGGCGGGCATCCTGCTGGGTCTTGTCGCGCGCAAGCCGCGTGATCCCCTGCACGAAGTCGAAGATGCTCTCGGGCGGGCGGCCTTCTTCCATCAGCACCTTCTCGATGATCTTGCCGGATTCGGCCTTGGAGAAGCCGCGCTTGCGCAGGAAGTCATCCCGGTCCTCATCCGTGCGCGCCACGATCTGCTGCCGCGCGGCCTTGATGCCGTTCACAAACCCCTGCGGCGAGGAATTGGCAAAGCGCGTCAGCGCCGGGGCGGCCTCATGGGCGAAGCGCGAGGCGGCGTATTTCGAGTGGCGGATCCTGATCTCCTGAAAATCCTCGACGCCCCAAAGGTTCCGGTTCTGGCACACGGCCCGCAGGTAAAAACTCGCCATGCCAAGGGTCTTGGCCCCCACCTCGGAGTTCCAGCAATAAAAGCCCCGGAAGTAGAGATCGGGGGAGCCGTCGGGCAGACGGCCCGCCTCGATCGGGTTGTGATCATCGACCAGGAACAGAAAGACGTCACGGTCCGAGGCATAGAGCGTGGTCGTGTCGCGGCTGATCTCGACATCGGGATTGTAGACCCCCGTCGACCAGTCAAGCACACCCGGCACCTTCCAGCGCGTGTCGCCCGTGCCATTGCCCGCGATGCGCTGCACCGCTTCGACCAACTCGAAATCGTGGATGCGGCCATAATCGGGGCCGGTCACCGCCCGCAGTTCGGTGCGACCGTCTTCCGTCTCGAAGGTCTTCACCTGCTCGGCACGGTGGTTGGTCAGGCCGTATTGCAGGTTGATCCCCGCCAGCGGTGCGGGCAGTTGGCGTAGGTAGGAGGCCGGAGCGCCGACAATGCTGGCAAGCTGACCAAACGCCCAATGGGTGGGCGCGACTGGCTCATGCGCCTTGGGCAGAACCAGGTGCAATCGCTCGGCGCTGTCGCGCGCGGCCTCGACACGGATATCGGCTGTCTGAACGACCCGGCTGCGGCTGCGCTCGGAGCGACCCTTCACATTGGCCCACAGATCGTCGAGCGACAGATACCGCTCGTCATCGGGCCGGTTGAACCATTCGGACGACACCCGCCCGTTCCGTTCGCCCCGGCTCACATCAACCTTCCAGCCACCCGCCCGCGCCGGTGAGACCGGATCCAGAATTTCAACAACGCCCATCGGCTATCTCCCGCGACGGGCGCCGGGAGCCACTCTCCCAGCCCTCAACCCGTCGCCGGGAAACCGGCACTCCTCTGACTCTGCTGATCTTTCGCATGCCGTCGTCCGCAACAACGGCCCCTGATCGAGGCAACGTACGGTCGGCTGATCGCTTTTTAACATATTGGCAATACAAACCTTCGCGCGGCTCAGCGGGAGGTTCCATGAAACACAGTCTTAGCGAATTCCTCCGCCACGGTGGCAGTGGTCAGTACGTTTTGGCGCGCCAGAACGGAGCCGTGTACGGCTACCGTGCAGGCATTTCGATCAAATCGCTTTTCCCCGGCTATGTGGACCTGCGGGCTGATTTCATCGACCAACTGGACCGCGTGACAGCCGACAACACCCGGATGCTGCTAAATGCGCTGACGCCCCCTGACACCGTGCCGTGGGTGACCGAAGCCGACCTGCGTGACGTTTCAGACGCCAAGGAAGAGGCGCTGCGCCAGTGGGATGCGCGTTTGAGGGCCATCTTCGAGGAATACGTGACCCACCCGCAGCGCTTGCGTGCGTTGCGGGAAGCGATGGAAGAACGTCTGCTTCGGGCCTTCGCGGGCCTAATCAACCAGCTTCGACAGCAAGACCTCGGCATCGAACGTTACGTCTGGCGCTCCCAGGACGATGCCAAGGTTCGCGATAGCCATGCCGAGTACGATGATCAGGTGTTTCGTTGGGACGAGCCGCCTGCGGGCGGGCATCCCGGGCAGGCGCACAACTGTCGGTGTCTCGCTCAGCCCATCGCGCCGGGATCGCGTAATGATGTGATACTGGCAGAACTTGCTCTTCCGACCGAAGCACCCGTGGACGCCATCTTGCGTCGCCTCGGTCTCCGTGCGGTCGCGATCACACCGCTTGGAACGACCGCTTTGGCGGCTTTGGCCGCAAGCGATGCCCTGCAGGAACTCACGCGTCTGGCCACCGAACGTCGGCTTCAACGTGCGGCAGAAATCCTTGGCGTCGAACCCGGATCGGCCGAGGGGCTCCTTGCAGCGATGGCCCACGAGTTGGTGCAGGAAGCGGTTATCTCTGGTCTCGGGTCAAGTTTGCCCAAATCGGTTGAGGCCGCACAGATCGCAGGGCAGGCAGCCGCGCTCTACGAGATGTTGAACCCCGGCACCATTGTGCGTGTCGTCGAAGAGGACCGGGCCGCACAACTCGCCCTGGGAGACTTCGTGCAGCGGGCATACAACTCATTTGCGGAAGGCCGGTTGCGGCTGCAGGATGGCACGACTGCCCAGGGCTGGGTCGAGGTGTTCCCGGAACTGACTGAGGGCGAGCGTCGGTTGGGCGAGCTTCCCGGTTTTACGCCGGAACGCATCGACCAGTGGCTGGAAACCTACCCGGCCGAGGTCCTTGGCCTGCCAAGCCACACGGGTTCGCCCCCTGTCGAAGACCCGACCGGCAACATCATCTCCACACCGATCCCGGATGAAGTGGGGCCGAACATTGTCGAGGCACGTCAGGATGAGGCCTTCACCACCCCCGGCGGGAATACGATTGGCGACCATGGCGGCAAGGGCGACGGGCTGGAATACATCACAGGAAAAGGGCATAGTGCCGGGCAGATCGATGACATCATCGCCAATCCCCGACCCGATCTTAGCGGAATCGTCGCCGGACGCGGTCGATACCGGGGCCAGGACATGACTTTGCTGACCGGAGAGGACGGGCATTGGGTTCTCTTGAGCCCGGAGGGGCGCGTCGTCGCTGTAAGCAATCGGAACCGCCCCCTTTGGGAAACGGAAAATGAACCCGACCCGATCATCAGGCCATTGGAGTGAACATGCGCGAAGAGTTTGAAGAAATGCTAGAACAGCTCGAAGCTGGCAAATTCGTGTATGTTGAGCCCTCAAGCGTAATGCTCGAGTTCAACGAATTCATGGCGTCGCGGGGCTACAGCGTTGCGCGGCTGGAGGTCGTTAGAGTTCGGGGCGGTAGTCGAACCGGGCGCACCTTCGAGTACGACTTCTTGGCGAACAAAAGTCCAGGCTATGAGAAAGAATGGCAGATCTTTCTCGATCCACAGCGATCTGCCGCGAATATTCGCGACATCGTGCGCCGCGCGTTGAACGAGGGCGGGGAATACCAATACCTGGTGTGGGCCGAGGTGCCACCATCCGAAGAATGACAGGTATTCCTGCCGGGTGAAGAAAAACCAAGGCCCCAGATGGACGACAAAGAAGCAATCAACCTGCTTGAAAAGCAGATCAAGGCCCTCGAACAGGCAGGCATCGACATGTCAGGTGACCGAACATTCTTCTATGTCGGGGAGTATGACCTCGCGCTTGAAGGTGTCTACGTGGCGCACAAAAAGCACCCTGGTGTACTCAATGCTCAAGAGGTCCAGGCGCTCGTCGACGATTTCGGCATGGACACTGCGGAATTTGATAGATGAGCTGCAATGGCTGTTGATAAGTTATGGGCGCTGACAGCATTTGATCCGTCCGCTCGCGTAAATTGACCTGTGAAACGAATAGATGATCGGAATAGTCGCTGACCATCTTCCCAATCCGAATCGAACTTTAGGGTTCAGCCTTTCCACTTTGGTCACATCTGTCCGGAGATCGACTGTACCCGGCGGGTTTCCCCGCCGGGCCTGAGGGGGGAGACCCCGTTCCTCAGAACGGGATCTCATCGTCGCAGTCGACCAGCTCGGGGTTTTCGGTCTCGGCCGACTTCGGGCGGCTCAGGAAGTCGACCTTCTCGGCGATGATCTCGCAGCCGTAGCGGTCGTTCCCCATGCTGTCGATCCACTTGGTGTAGTGGATGCGGCCGTGGACGAGGACCTTCATGCCCTTTTCGCAATGCTCCGCGACCGTCTTGCCGAGACCGTTGAAGCAGGTAATGCGGTGCCATTCCGTGTCCATGACCCGATAGCCGTTCTCGTCGCGCAGGACGCGACCTTCCGAGAGGCGGGGGCGGGAGGTGGCGAGGCTGAAGTTGGTGATCTTGGTGCCGCCCTGGGTGGTGCGGACTTCGGGGGTCTGACCGATGTTGCCGGCGAGGATGACGATGTTCTGCATGATTAGCTCCTGTGTTTCCTGTCTTCGGGACCGTCCCTTCGACAAGACCCGGGAAAAGCCCGTCGGGTGATGCGTGCACGGGGGACAGCATGGACACCGGAAACCCCCAAAGGACCGGGGTGGCGCGGGCAGGACGCCACAGGCGGCCAACACGGCCCAGACTGACGCGGGGTTGCGCGTGAGAGCCCGAACGGGATTAGGGGATTGTCAGTCGAAGGGATGGCCCAGGAGACAGCGATGCGCGGGCAGCCCATGCTAGAACCCGTCACCCTGCCCATCGGGACTGCCTGACCCCCAGTTCAGCACCTCCCTGGCGGCGGCGACGACCAACAGCCTTTGCCACCCCTGCCTTTGCCTGCCGGGAGTTGCGGCACCCTGCCGCGACAGGCTATCGATACCGGGACATTCAGGACACGGACGGCACCAATGGCTGATTACGATCTCGAGGCACTGTCGCTCGACGAGCTGAAGAAAATGCAGAAGGACATCGCCAAGGCGATTTCCACCTTTGAGGATCGACAGAAGGCGGAAGCCCGCGCCAAAGTAGAAGCGCTCGCCCGGGATCTGGGCTACTCCCTGGCCGAACTCGTCGGCACAGATACGAAATCCTCGCGCGCGCCTGCGGCAGCAAAATACCGGCACCCTGAGAACCCGACGCTCACCTGGTCCGGCCGGGGGCGCAAACCCCAGTGGTTCGTTGCGGCTTTGGAGGCGGGAAAGACCGCGAGCGACCTAGCCATCAGTTGATGGCTGAATCTTCGCGATCGGCCCTGAGTTGCCCTTCGACCAACCCCAGTCGAATGTCTGCTTCAATTTCATAACTTGTTCGCTTCGTCGGGTATCGAGAACATTGACGCTTCATGCGATCGCGCAATTCCAATAAGCATTGTGCGAGGAGTTCGACATTGACCTTACACAATTGCCCACCACCAAAAGCTGCGCTGGCCCGCTGGCTTACGGCGTATCCGAGCGAAGACGGTAGCTACGGGCACTTGTTGCTCGAGCAAGATTGCGACTGCGACGACGATCTGATCTCAGATTTGGTCGCCTATTTCGAATCCGCTCATGCTGACGCCCGCGCGTTTTTCCATGAGCAGATCGGTATCGAGCTTCACCCTGATGCCGATGAGCCCGAACCTCATGTCACCTATCCGAGGTGCTTGCCGTCGATCACGCGACGTGGGCTGTTCGGAGAGGTCATGGCTGGCCTACTTACCGAAGGATACGAATACATCGGCAAGCACAAGTGGACAATCCCGGTGTTCCTTTTCCGTTTTCATGAGGACGCGGAGGCTTATCTGTTCGCGCTCGCGCGGGATGAAGAGCGAAAGCGAGAGGTCTATGGGAGGCGTGGCTCTGATTTCATTGCCCTCGCGCTCGATGACGATGGTGACATAGAGCGCTTCATCGCTGGCGAAGCCAAATGGCGAAAGAAGCTTCGGCCAGCTGTCGTCGCCGAGCTGATGTTCGGCAAGAAGAAGAAGGATCCGGATACCGAGGAACTCGAGCATGACGGCAAGGGCATCTGGTTCCAGATCAATCGCGATATTCCAGCGCCGCATGGGCTTCGGCAGCTACAGCGCCTACTCCGGGAAATCGATCCCGACGGCTATTCCGCTGCGATTGCCAGACTTGATCGCGTGCTGGTGGTTCGGAACGCCGAACCATTGCCTCGCACCAATCTCATCATGATTTCGGGAGGCGATGTGCCGAGCCGAGCGCCACAAACTTCGCTCATCCCTTGGGAGAAAGTGCCCGATGAATATACTGCGCCTCACGATCTGCAGGTTGTCGAGCTCATTCTAAACGACGGTGAAATTCTGATTGACGGCGTCTATGAAGCACTCTGGGCCACCTGATGCCGGAAAACGATCCGCAGAGGCTCGAGATCGCCAATGGCGCCCGCACCAGGCTCGCGCTGGAGAACGAAATATCTGCCAATCAGGCGCGTTCCTATGTCCGTTGTTTACAGATCGGATGGCAGGTCGACACGATCGGCTGGAACCGCAGCGATTCTGAAGGTCAGCTGGCGGATGCCCGAAGCCTGTTGCAGGCAGCTGAGATCTTCGCAGAGATCGAGGGGCATCAATCGCCTCGCGCCGTTGATTGCTACCGGCGGGCCGGTGAGATCCTCGAATGGCTGGCGCGCTCGGCAGACGACATTCGGACGATCGCGCCAATCGAATTACTTGCCGGCGCCGCCTTCCAACTCGGAGGTCTGCCCGCCATGGCATCGGGCCTTCTCGGCCAGTTGGATCTCGAGGAAGACGGCCCGAAGCTTTTCGCCGCGTTTTTCCAAGCCGATTTCGATACAGTACTCGTCCATGCCATGGCCTTCTGGGATCAAAATGGCGAACTTACGGACGCCGGTTCTTCCCGCCGGATCCTCGAAGAGGATAAGGATGACCGGCTTAGTTGGTATTTCACGGTCGAACTCATTCGCGCGCTCGGCCTTTTTGCAGATTCGATCCGGCGCGGGGCCGATGACCGCCTCGCCAAGGCCGCTGCGAAGCTCAAGGCGCTCGACTCTATGGCCGTTCGCACTTTCAGCGACGATGTTTCGCTGCTCATCAGCTTGTTGCGACAAGTTGCCGAACGGTTTTCGGACGCCAGCATCTATCGTTCGGTCCGTGCCCTTGGGGAACTCAACGCCGAGCGCATGCCCCGCATGCTGGCCTTTGCGCGTGATCAGTTCTCGCGCGGTCGCGGTATACTGTGGTCGTCTCAGCGCGCCGGTCTCACCCGCCTTCTCGAGAACTCGTCTTTCGCGCTTTGCACGCCGACCGGTTCGGGCAAGACGCTCGTCGCCAATCTCGCCCTCGTGAAGGAACTACTGCTGCGCGATCATGGCGAGGTCGTGCCACTGGCCCTGTACCTTGTCCCTTCCCGTGCGCTCGCTGGTGAGGTCGAGGCCAAACTGACTTCAGAGCTCGGCCGCGATCTTATCATCACCGGCCTTTATGGCGGCGCCGACTGGGGCATCACCGACTATTGGCTGAATGCCGACCGCCCGACCGTGCTGATCGCCACTGTCGAAAAGGCCGATGCGCTCATGCGCTATCTCGCTCCGCTGCTTCTCAGCCGTCTCAAGCTACTGATCGTCGACGAGGCGCATCAGGTCCTGCCAGATGATACAGAAAGCGGCCGTAGTGACTTCGCCGATCATAGCAGTCGCTCGCTTAGGCTTGAGAGCTTCGTCGCACGCTTGCTCACCCAGACGCCCGATATCGTTCGTATCGCGCTAACTGCGGTCGCCGGCGGGGCCGCCGGACCTGTAGCGCGGTGGATGGAGGGCACCGCCGACGCAACAGCGATCGGTACGCGCTATCGCAGTACCCGGCAAGTGATCGGTGTGCTCGAGACCTCGTCTGAACGGCGCAGTACGATGCTGCTCGAGCTTATGAATGGGCGGCCGCTCTACGTGCAGGGCCGTGATGATCCGGTCTACCTCAACCTCAACATCCCGCCGATGGCGCAGCTGCCCCCGCAGATGCGGTCCAGTCTCTATCGCTTCAACCAGGTGACTGTGCTGTGGACGGCGCTGCACCTCGCTGCGACTGATCGCCGGATCCTGATCTCACTGGCCCAGCAGCCCGAACAGACGATGGGGTGGTATGCGGAATCCTTCGACCTGCCAGCTTGGCAGGGTCTGCCGGCTTTCGTGCCGCCCGAGGGAAGGGACGGTGAGTTGTTCGCCGAAGCCCGGGCGGCCTGCGTTGATTATTGCGGGCCAGATTCCTATGAGGTGAGACTGCTCGATCGCGGGATAGCAACCAGCCATGGCCAGATGCCGCAGCGGCTAAGGCGGCTAATGGTGGCACTGATTGACCGAAAGATCTGTCCAATCACCGTTGCGACAGCGACTCTCACCGAAGGCGTCAACCTCCCGTTCGACATCATCTTTGTGACCTCGCTCAAGCGCAGCGCCTACAACAACGTGACGCAGCAGCCAGTCATCACACCCTATACGCCGGCCGAGTTCCGCAACCTTTCCGGTCGTGCTGGTAGGCCAGGCTCGACGTGTGGAATGGAAGGGCTAACGCTGATTGCCTTGCCCACCACGATCGCCACCACTGCCAATGGACAGAAGCAGAAACAGCGCAACCAGATGGCTGCTCTGCGCGAGGACTATGAAGCGTTGCGCGAGAAGCTCCGGCTCGACGAACTGGCGGGCGATGCGACCCTCAGTCCGCTCGCGATGCTACTCAGCGAACTGCGCGACAAGGCGCGGCTCTATTTCGGACATTTGACCGACGAAGCCTTTCTGAAATGGCTCGAACAGATCGAGCCCAGCGAGGTCAGCGACCTTGCCGGGACCGGCGCCACCGGTGGCATTGACCGGCTTGCCGACACGGTCGACGAACTGGATGCTTTCATCATGACAGCGCTTGAGGAACTCAGCCTGCTCGATGCCGAACTCGATGGGCCGCGGGCCGAAGCAATGCTCGCCGCGCTCTGGCAGAACACCTTCACGGTCGCCGCAGCCGCCCAGGAAGCGTGGCTCGAGGACGCGATCCTGCGCCGCGGGCGCGCGATCATCGGGGAGATCTACCCTGACGCCGACGAACGGCGGCGGCTCTACCAATATGGCTTCTCGCCCTATGTCGGCAGGCGGTTCGAAGCGATCGCGCCGGCAATCGTCGATCTGCTGGCGGCGGCCACCGAGTATGGTCTCGAAACCCCGGAGCAGCGTCTGGAGCGGTTTGTGGTCCTAGGCGAACTCTTGAAGGAGGATCGCGGCTTCGGCTTCCGCGTCCGCGATACGGTCGGCGATCACGAGATCCTCAATGCTTGGACCGACGTATTACGCTGGTGGATGCGCGCACCGGGCAGCGAAGTGCCCGATGCCGGCAATCTTCGCGCTCGCCAACGTTTTGTCGCCGACAATCTCGAGTTTCGCTTGGGAGTCGCGATCGGCGCGGTCGTTGCACAGAAATGGAGTGCTGGTGCCGGTGATCCGCTCGCTGTTCCTTCACTTGCCGAATGGAAGGCCACAACAGGACTGCCTTGGTTCGGCTTTTGGGCGCGCGAGCTCCTTCGCTGGGGAACGCTCGATCCCTTTGTCGCATTCGCAATGGCGCAGGGACGCGCGAAGACGCGCGAGGACGCGGAAGCACTTAGGCCCGAATTCGAGGAGTGGCTCGGCGAGGAGATTGACACACCGACGTCCGAAGACCTGATCGATCCACAGCAGTTTTTGGGCTGGGAACGGAGCCTGCCTTCCCGCGAGCGGGAGCGCGCTCAGGTTGTGCCGGAGGAAGTCGAATTGACCGGGACGACCGGCGCCAAGAAACGCTACAATGTCCTGCCGATGGCCGGTGCAGACCAAGTAATCTGGCTTGACGCTTCTGGTTACGAGCTTGCCCGGTCTTCTGACGAGTTTGGACTTTATGACCAGTCCGACCTTGCGAATGATTATGTGCTTGATTCCGGGGTGCAGGCGACCGTCCATCGCGTATTCGTTGGCTTCCGGCGTTGGTAATCCCTCCGCGGCCACTCCCGATTAGAAGGCTTGGCTTGAATAGGCTTCTGATGGGTAGCTTTTTGCACTCCTTCTTCTCTGAGCGGATAGGCGGAGCAAACCAAAAGCGGTCCTTGGGCGGTGTCGCAGCGAAGGACGGCTTCCGCCCATCGCGTCCTACGACGTGCACAGGTGGCATACAGGCGTTCCTCAGATCGGCACCGCCGATCACTCTATCGGCGATAGGCCCGGAGGCGCATCCGCGCCGTGCCGGGCCCTCGGAAAGTGAGGCCGAAGCCTCACCCGAAGGGATCGTATTCCGAGACGATCACGACCTCGTCGCCGTCGATTTCATCGGCGGGGACAGCGCCGAAGGTTCCATCCCCTGCCTGGAAGACGACGATCGAGACCATGAGCGTGGCGGCGAGGGAGGCGGCGAAGGCGTGAGCATCTTTGCGGGACATCTGTTTGGCTCCTGTCTTGGAGGCGGGGGACCATCCCCCGCGCGACAGGACCCCGCAGGCCCGAAGACTGGCTGACATCACCGGGTGCGTTCGGCTCGTCCGAATCCGCCCGGCGGCACGGGCTCGCCCCGTAGTCCGACCCCTCGCGGGTTGATCTCGAAGACGGGATTCGGGGCAAGGAAGGGAATGGCGAGCGGGGGATGGTCCCCC
>NZ_JBQTCF010000051.1:0-17791 GCF_052379845.1 Roseinatronobacter sp. NSM
TGGCCAAAACCACCCGCCGAAATAGCGCTACAACGCGCGCCAGCCAATATCTCGGCGGCAAAACCCGTCCGGCCACTCAATTCTGTCCACCATGTCATAGGCGCGCTGCTGCGCCTGCGCCAGTGTCGCCCCGCGCGCGGTCACATTCAGCACCCTGCCGCCATTGGCCAGCAACCTGCCCTGCGCGCGCACAGTACCCGCATGGAACACCATGTGGAAGCTGTCCTCAAGGCAGGTCTCCACCCTCTTGATTTCCGTGTGTTTCGCGTAGCTGCCCGGATAGCCGTTTGCGGCCATCACAACAGTCATCGCATGGTCATCAGCCCAGTTGACCTGCATCTGATGACCCAGCCGCCCGTCTGCACAGGCCAGCATCAAATCCAGTGCCTGCCCGCCAAGGCGCATCATCAGAACCTGACATTCCGGATCACCGAAGCGCACGTTATACTCCACCAGCCGCGGCTGGCCATCCTTGATCATCAGCCCGACATAGAGCACACCCTGATAGGGCATGCCGCGCCGCACCATTTCGGCCATTGTCGGGCGCACGATCTGGTCAAGGGCAACTTGCGCGATGGCATCGCTCAACACCGGCGCAGGCGAATAGGCCCCCATGCCGCCCGTGTTGGGGCCGGTGTCGCCCTCGCCCACGCGCTTGTGGTCTTGCGCGGTGCCAATGGGCAGGCAGGTTTCGCCATCGACCAGAACAAAGAAGCTGGCTTCTTCGCCCTCCATGAATTCCTCGATCACCACCTCGGCGCCGGCGGCGCCGAATTCGCCGCCGAACATGGTGTCGACGGCCTCCAGCGCCTCGGCCTTGGTCATGGCGACAACGACGCCCTTGCCTGCCGCCAACCCGTCAGCCTTGATGACAATCGGCGCGCCTTGCTCGCGCACATAGGCGCGCGCGGCATCTGCATCGGTGAAATGCGCATAACCCGCAGTGGGCGCATTTACGGCGGCGCAGATTTCCTTGGTAAACGCCTTGGACGCTTCCAGCCGCGCCGCTGCCGCTGATGGTCCGAAACAGGCAATCCCCGCCGCGCGCAGTCTGTCGGCCACCCCTGCGGCCAGGGGCGCTTCGGGACCGATGACGACAAAATCAATTGCGGTTTCTTCGCAAAACGCAGCAACGGCACTGCCATCATTGATGTCCAGCGCCGCGCATTCGGCAATCGCCTCCATACCCGCATTGCCCGGCGCGCAGATCAGCCTGTCGCATTTTGGGTTTTGCATGATCGCCCAGGCCAGCGCATGTTCACGCCCGCCACTGCCCAACACCAGAATATTCATTGCCGCCCTCTCTTGGCCTTTGCGCAGTTGCGTTCTAGGGTGCCTTTGCCCCCGTGACAAGCAATGGCGCAGCAATGAACCTGATAGACGAACCGCCCAGCAACACCCCCGAATTTTCCGTGTCCGAGATTTCGGGCGCGGTCAAACGTGTGCTGGAAGGGGAATTCGGGCGCGTGCGCGTGCGTGGCGAAGTGGGGCGCGTGATGGTGGCGCGCACCGGACATATGTATTTCGACCTGAAGGACGACCGCGCCGTGATTGCCAGCGTCAGCTGGAAGGGGCAGGTCGCGCGCATGGCCGTCAAACCCGAAGAAGGCATGGAGGTGATTGCCACAGGCCGCCTGACCACCTTCGCGCCGCAATCGAAATACCAGCTACAGGTGGACAGCATTGAACCCGCCGGCGCTGGCGCGCTGATGGCGATGCTGGAAAAACGCAAGGCCGCGCTGGCCGCTGAAGGGCTGTTTGCCACGGACCGCAAGCAGCGCCTGCCCTACTTGCCGCGCGTCATCGGGGTTGTCACATCGCCACAAGGGGCGGTGATTCGGGACATCCTGCACCGGCTGCGCGACCGGTTCGGGGTGCATGTGCTGGTCTGGCCGGTTGCTGTGCAGGGGCAGGCTTGCGCGCCCGAAGTGGCGCGCGCCATCAAGGGGTTTAACGCCCTGCCCCTTGGTGGCGGCCCCGTGCCACGCCCCGATGTGCTGATCGTTGCACGCGGTGGCGGTTCTATCGAAGACCTGTGGGGGTTCAACGAAGAAATCGTGGTGCGCGCCGCTGCTGCCAGCCAGATCCCGCTGATTTCCGCCGTGGGCCATGAAACCGACACCACGCTTATTGACTTTGCCGCCGACCAGCGCGCCCCCACCCCCACCGCAGCCGCCGAAATGGCGGTTCCTGTGCATGCCGATCTGGCCGCCCATCTGGCCAATCTGGATGCAAGGCTTATTCGTGCGGGCGGACATGCGATAACCCAGCGTCAGCAACGCCTGCGCGACATGTCGCGCGCCCTGCCGCGCGCGGAAACCCTGCTGGCCCCTGCCGCGCAGCGGTTTGACCAATGGGCAGAACGCTTCCCCGGTTCCCTGCGCGCGGCCCTGCAAAGCAAGACACAGGATATGCGCAGAATTGCCACAGGGCTGCGCGCAACGTCCATCATCCACCAAATTGACAAGGGCCGCGACCGGCTGGCCGAACGCACCAGCCGCGCCACCCGCGCTGTCACCACCACGCTGGACCGGCAGGCCGCGCAACTGGCCGCGCTGGAGCGGCTGCGCCAGTCACTGGGCTACCCTGCCACATTGCAGCGCGGTTACGCCGTTGTGCGTGATGAGGGGGGCGCAGTGGTCACCATGGCAGAACAGGCAAGCCGCAAGCCCGCCTTGCAGATTGAATTTTCGGATGGAACGCTGGATGTGCTGCCGCGCAAACCCGACAAACCTGCAAAAGCCAAAATCCCGCCGCCCCCGCAGCAGGGCGATTTGTTCTGACGCGGCGCGCCCTGCCTGCGCAGATCAGCTTTCGGCTTGCGTGCCCACCAGTGCGGCCGCAAATTCCGCAGGATCGAAGGGTTGCAAATCGTCAATCTGTTCGCCCACCCCGATGGCATGAATAGGCAGGCCAAACCTGTCGGCAAGCGCCACCAACACCCCGCCACGCGCAGTGCCGTCCAGTTTGGTCATGATAAGCCCGGACACATTGGCCAGTTTCTGGAAAATCTCGACCTGATTCAGGGCGTTCTGGCCTGTTGTGGCGTCCAGCACCAGAAGGGTGTTATGCGGCGCGTCGGGGTCCAGTTTGCGCAGGACGCGCAATATTTTGGCCAGTTCTTCCATCAGGTCCGCACGGTTTTGCAACCGGCCGGCCGTGTCGATCATCAACAGATCAATGCCTTCGGCCTTGGCGCGCGACAGCGCGTCATAGGCAAGGCTGGCAGGGTCCGACCCTTCAGGCGCGGTCAGCACCGGCACGCCCGCGCGTTCGCCCCAGACCTGCAACTGTTCCACAGCAGCGGCGCGGAACGTGTCGCCTGCGGCAATCATCACGGATTTGCCCGCCCCGCGCAACTGGCTGGCCAGTTTGCCGATTGTGGTTGTCTTGCCTGCCCCATTCACGCCCACCACCAGCACCACTTGGGGGCGGGCAGGGTATAGCGGCAAGGGGCGCGCGACCGGGTCCATGATGCGCGCAATTTCATCCGCCAGAAGCGCCTTGATTTCCGGCACCGAAAGCTTGCGCCCGAAATTCCCTTCGGCCAGATTGGCTGTCACGCGCATGGCAGTTTCCACCCCCATATCGGCCTGAATCAGCACGTCCTCCAGTGCTTCCAGCATGGCGTCGTCCAATTCGCGGCGCGGGGCGTCGGGGCGTCCCAGAAACCGGCCCAGCATACCGGGTTTGGCCTGTGCCGGGGTGCTGCGGGGCGTATCGTCCGCGTCAGGCTGCGTCTCCGGTGAGGACGCGGGGGCCGTGGTGTCATCGACCAACGCTTCAAGCCCTTCATCCAGTCTGGACGAGGATTTGAACATCCGCTCTTTCAGTTTCTTGAAGAATGACATCGCAACCCCTTGGCACAAATGGCCCCCTACAGCTAAACCAACTGCGCAGGATTGAAAAGTGATTGCGCTTGCGCGCTTGACCGTCAACGCCTGTCGGGGCAATAGGCGGCATGACCACACCCGCGCCCCATGATGCCCCGGATGCTGCGCTGCTGCTGGCGCAGGCGCGCAGCCTGCCGCAGCTTCGCGTTATCGCGTTCGAGCATGACGCAAAGCGCTATTGGGTCAAACGCCCCGAGAAGCCGCCCCTGCGGTTGCGCCTGCAAAAGGGCAATGGCCAGCGGGCATTCCAGCGTGAACTGGCCCGCCTGAACGCATTTGCAGCCAAAGGCGCGCCCGTGCCGCCGGTTCTGGCCCAAGCCCCTGATATAATGGTCCTTGCCGATGCGGGCACACCGCTGACGCATCTGGCCTATGGGGAAACGGCAGACAGCATGCAGGTTTTGCTGTCGCACGCGGCCACGGCACTGGCACAAATGCATGCGCGCGCGCTGGCGCATGGGCGCCCGCGCCTGCGCGATATTTGCTGGGACGGCGCACAAATCCAGTTTGTGGACCTTGAAGCAGGGGCGCGCTTGAACGCCCCGCGCTGGCGTCGTGCGCGCGACCTGCTGGTTTTTCTGCATTCGATCTGGCAAAATGACCCCGATATTTCCGCAGCCGCCCCTGCGGCGCTGGCGGCCTATACTGCGGCGGACAGCGCACAGATTGTGCCACTGGCCCGCCGGATGGCGCGCCACCTGCGCCTTGTCGGCTATCTTGCAACCCCGTTGGTGCGCCGTGACCGCAAGCGCAACAAGACCAACAGCGAATTCGTGGCCTTCGCGCAATTGCTGGATTTTCTGGCCTGAGGCAATTTGCGCGGCTGTGCGATGGGGCAATCCATGCTATTTGTCCTTTGGGTCGTCTTTGTAATGGAATGTCATGCGTTTTCCGGTTTTGCCCTTCGCCCTTGCCAGTTTCGCGCCGGTTCCCTTGCTGGCCTATGGCGGGTTTCAGGGGGGGGCCGCGCTGTGGGTCGCGGTGATCTACACATCCATTTTCGCGTTCTTCATGGACCAGATCCTGCCACACACAAACCGCGACGGCAGCGAAACGGGGGAATTCCCCGCCGCAAATGCGCTGTCGGTTCTTCTGGCCCTAAGCCATTTGGCCTTGATGCCGCTTGCGGTGATGTCGGTTGCGGGGCTGACGGGGTTGGGGGGCGCGGAACGGGTAGGGGCGTTTTTCGGGTTCGGGCTGTATTTCGGGCAGGTCAGCAATTCCAACGCCCATGAACTGATACACCGTGGCGACAAGATTCTGTTTTCACTTGGAAAATGGGTCTATATTTCTATGCTGTATGGCCATCACACAACTGCCCACAGGTTGTTGCATCATGTCCATGTGTCCACCCCGCTGGACCCGAATTTCCCACCCAAGGGGCGCAGCTTCTACCGGTATTTCCTGCGCGGATGGGTGGGCAGTTTTACGCGCGGCTACCGCGTGGAACAACAGCGCGCCGCACGCGCAGGGCGCGTGACGCCTTATGTCGCATATGTGGGCGGGGGGCTGGCATTTCTGCTTGCCTTCGGGCTGGCTTTTGGGTGGGGGGGGGTGGCGGCCTATCTGGGGCTGTGTTTCTACGCGCAATCGCAACTGGCGATGGTGGATTATTTGCAACATTACGGGCTGGCGCGACAGAAATTGCCCGATGGCAGTTATGAACCGCAAGCCAGTCACCACAGCTGGAACAGCCCGCATTGGTTTTCATCGCATATGATGGTCAATGCCGCGCGCCATTCCGACCATCACGCCAACCCGAACCGGATGTATCCGGCCCTGCGCCTGCCGCAAGATCATCCTGTCTTGCCTTACTCGCTGCCTGCGATGGGAATTGTTGCGCTGCTGCCCGCCTTGTGGTTCAAGCTGATGGACAAGCGTGTGGACAAGGTGCTGTCCACTGCGCGGCAAGCGGCAATAAAAGGGTAGGTCATGGTCAAACGACATATACGCGGCGCAGTTGCCCTGCTGGCCCTGATATTTGCAACCCTGCCACTGGGCGCACAAACCCCCATGAGTGCAGCGGAATTTGAAGCCTATGTGACTGGCCGCACCCTGACTTTCGGATCAGGCGGCACACCTTACGGTATTGAAGAATTCCGCCCCGGCCGGCGCACTGTCTGGGCGTTTATCGGCGAGGAATGCCGCGAAGGGCATTGGTTCGCACGCGAGGAACAGATTTGTTTCGTCTATGATGACGCACCAGAATCCGAGCATTGCTGGATTTTCTGGCACAGTGACAACGGCTTGAATGCCCGTTTCATGGGCGACACGTCCGATACCGAACTGTATGAGGTGGAAAACAGCCCCCGCCCGCTGATTTGCCCCGGACCAGAAGTCGGCGTGTAACGCGGCTTGCGTTCCACCCGCAGGTTTTAGCAAACGGCCATGTCAGGCATGGCCAATGCTGCCGGACAAAAGGCGCGGGTCCACGCCAATCTTGCGCAGGGCCTTGTCCCATTTCTCGCCATCTGGTGTTTCAAACAGCAGGTCTGAATCCGGGTCCACCAGCAACCAGCCGCCAGCGTGAAGTTCTTCTTCCAACTGGTTCGGCCCCCAGCCCGCATAGCCCAGCGCCGCAATGGCGTTGACCGGCCCCTGCCCGCGCGCCAAGCCGGCCAGAACATCGCTTGAGGTTGTCAATACAACGCCGTCGATGACCTGGATACTGCCATCCGCGCTGAAATAATCGGCAGAATGCAGCACGAAGCCGCGTCCGGTTTCCACAGGTCCCCCGAAATGGATGGGGCCATCTGTGCCGCCGCCCCCATCCGCCAACCCCGAATTCTTGCCCCCATCGGCCAGGTTCAAATGTTGCACAAGCTTGTGGATCGTCAAATCCGGCAGGGGTTTGTTGATAATCAGCCCCATTGTGCCATCAGCTGATTGCGCACATAAAAACACCACCGCATGCGCGAAACGCGCATCCGGCATTGCGGGCGTTGCAATCAACAGTTTTCCGGTCAGGCTGGCCATGTCGCTCAATCTATTGTTCGGTAGTTTCACAATGCCCAGCTTGGGCGCCATTGCCAAGGGGCACAACTGCATATGGTTGACACGAAGATGTCACAGGCGCTTGTGGTCGCTGATTTGTGACTTCCGTTTCAGTGCGGAACAGGGAATTTGGATGACATGGAAATAAAGACCCTCATGCGCGCCGCAATGATTGCTGCAGCCCTGACAGTGCCCTTCGGGCTTCAGGCCAAAAGCCCTGTTCCATCCGATTTGGTTCAGGCCGGAATTCGGCCTGGCTGGAAGTCCGATGCGGGCACCTATATCGCTGCGCTGCATCTGAAGCTGTCGCCCGACTGGATCACCTATTGGCGCCACCCCGGCGAAAGCGGCATCGCACCGCGGCTGGATTGGGGCGCATCGTCAAATCTGGCACAGGTCCGGGTGCATTGGCCCGAACCGCGCCTGTTCCAGAAGGCAGGGTTCAACAGCATTGGCTACATGAACGAACTTGTCCTGCCGGTGGAACTGACGCCAACAGATCCAAGCGCGCCCGTGGTGTTTGATGCCACGCTAAGCATTGGCGTATGCAATGACATTTGCGTGCCGGTCGATTTGCGTGTGCGCACATCGCTGAACGGGGGCGGTCCGCATGACACCATCATCGCAAACGCGCTGACGCATCGGCCTGGCACCGCGCGCGGGGCCGGGTTGCGTGGCCTGACCTGCGCCCTTGATCCCGACAGCCGCGGCGTGCGTCTAACTGTCCAGATGGATATTCCCCGAACTGGCAATCAGGAATTTCTGCTGGTGGAACTGCCAGATCAGGGACTGCGCAGTCATGTCCTGCCCTCCAGCCGCGAGGGGGGCACCATCACCGGCCAAACCCGCCTGCGCGCCCGGTCAGGGCAAATAGGGGGCATTGACCGCGCGTCAGTTCGGGTCAGTCTGGTCAGTGAGAATGGCACGTTAAGCCATCAAGGATGTTCAGCGCTGCCATGACGCGGGGCCGGTGCGGTGCGGCGCGTCAGCCACAAAACCAGGGCCCCGACCAGCCATCCCAGCAGCAGCGCCAGCACTGCCCCGGCCAGAAACAGTACCAAAGCGGCACCCGGCGGGGTTGAACCCATCCCTGATGCAAGGCCCGCCAGCATATCGGGCAAGGTGCCGCGCCAGAACACCGCCCCCATAGTCGCCGCAAACCACAGTGCCAGAACCCCGGCCACCAGCACCGGCACCACCAGCACCCCGCGCCCGCGCTGTGGCAAGCCGAAGGCACGGCGCAAGGACACAAACTGGCGCTGCACATCATGCCCGATGGCCAGAACCGCAGGCACCATCAGCAACACGACAACCATTCCGAACCCCAGCCCGTAGACCAGTGTTATAACTGTGGGTTTCAAAAAGGCCGCTTCGGTGGACGCTTCAAACAGAAGCGGGCTAAGCCCCAGAACAGTGGTCAGCGTGGTCAACAAAACCGGGCGCAGCCGGTCACATGCCGCGTCAATGATGGACGGGACAAGCCCCCTGTCCCTTGCGTATTGATCAACAGTCGTGACCAGAACGATGGAATCGTTGATGATAATTCCCGCCATACCAATGACCCCGACAACCGAAAACATCGACATGGCCATATCCCAACTGACATGGCCGTAAATGACCCCCACCATACCAAAAGGAATAACCGACATCACAACCAGCGGGCGCGACCAGCTGGAAAATACCCATGCCAGCGTCAGGTAGATCAGGATCAGGCACAGGCTTAGGCCGACCGCTGCATCGGACATGAATTCGCGTTCCTGTTCGGCCTGTCCCGACAGGCGGGTGGTGATGCCGAAATCCGCTTCCAGTTGCGGCAGGATTTGCGTCGTCAGCGCAAGCGAGACTTCGCGCGCGCGTGCCGGGTCATCTTCGGACAGGTCGCCGCTGACAGTCACCACGCGCACACCGTTTTCGCGCCGCACTGTCGAAAACCCCTGCCGTTCGCGCACCGACACAATGTCGCCCAAGGGCACATAGGCGCCGCCGTCCGCGCGCATCATCATGCTGTCCAGAAAATCGGCCGCGCGCTCGGCCTGTGGCAGTTCAACACGCACGCGCCCGGTGCGGATACCATCTGGGAAGGTCGCGGCCTCGACGCCCGACAGGCGGTTTCGCAGGTCGCGCGACAGGCCCTCAATCGTGAAGCCAAGCGCCTGCCCTTGCGGGGTCAGTTCCAACAGAAGTTCGGACTTGTCATAAGGCAGGCTGTCTTCCAGACCCGTAATTTCGGGAAAAGGGGCCAAGGCCACGCGCAACGCTTCGGCCGCGTCCTTCAGGGTTTGCGCATCCCCGCCCGCCAGATCAACTGACAATGTGTCGCCCCCCGGTCCCGTGCCCCATGACCGGAAGGACAATTCTTCCAGACGGGGATGGGGGCGCACTTCGTCTTGGACGGCGGAGGCAAAGGCAAAAGACGTCATTGCGCGCGAATCGGCGTCAACCAGTTCAATGCTGATGGACCCCAGCAGATGGGCATCCTTGTTTTCCGCCGCCGCCGAGGGGCGGCCGGATTGGCCGCCGGCCTCGATCATCACGAAAGTGGTCGGGTCGCGCCCGTCATCGGCGACAACCGCAGCGGTCACCGCGTCCGTCGCGCGCTGCAATTCGCGCAGCATGGCAATCGTATCTTCGCGGCTGGCCCCGTCCACCATGACGATATTGCCGGTGATGGACCCCTGTTCGGGCGGGTTGAAAAACCTGAACGGCAAATCCCCCCGCACAAGGAAGGCCGCTTGCGTGGCCAGAAGCGCAATCAGGACCGCAACCACAGGATAGCGCGCAAGCACGACAAAACGCATCAGCGGGCGGAAGCCGCGTTCGCGCACCCAGCGAAAGCCGCGGTTGACCTGCCGCGACGGCCAGTCATACCAGCGCTGTTTCAACCCGCTGGCAATGGCATGATACATGTGATTGGGCAGGATCAGGAAACATTCCACCAGCGATGCGACCAGAACCGCAATCACTGTCAGGGGAATATCGGCAATCAATGTGCCAAAACGCCCGCCCACGACGATAAGCGCGCCAAAGGCCAGAATGGTGGTGATGGTCGCGGCAAATACCGGCTGTGCCATGCGGGTGGCGGCATTTTCAGCGGCCTGCGCAGGCCCCTCGCCCAGTTCGCGGGCGCGGTAATCCGCGTGTTCGCCCACTACAATGGCATCATCCACCACGATACCCAGCGTGATGATCAGCGCAAAAAGCGAGATCATGTTGAAACTGAGCCCCATCAGATACATGACTGCGATGGCCGCCAGCATGGCAGCCGGAATACCTGCGGACACCCAGAATGCCGTGCGTGCATTCAGAAACAGGAACAACAGCACCACCACCAGCCCCAGCCCCAACAGCCCGTTCTTGACCAACAGCATGATCCGGCCGGAAATGAATTCCGCACGGGTGGAGACCAGTTCAATGCGTGTGCCGTCAGGCAAGCCCGCGTTCATCTGTTCGGCCAGTTCCTGAACACGGGCCTGAATGGCAATCGCATCGCCCTGTTCGGACCTGTCAACACGCAGCGAAATCGCGGGGTTTTCCCCCACGAAGTAGGCGCGGTCGCGGTCAATCACCCCTTCGCTGACCTGCGCGACATCGCCAATGCGCAACACGGACCCGTCGGCACGGGTGCGCAGCGCAATATCGGCAATGTCCGTAGCGCTGCGGCGTTCAGCGCCTGTGCGCACCCGCGCGCTACCAGATGATACTTCGCCGGTGGGGTCCATACTGATGGTGGCGCGAATGGCCTGCGCAATGTCGGCCATGCCAATGTCATGTTCAATCAGGTTGCGCGATGGCAGTTCGACCATCACTTCGGCACTGGCCACGCCCGACACGCTGACACGGGTGATCCCGTCATCAAACAGGCGCGCGGCAAATTCATCGGCAAATCGCGCAAGCTGTTCCACCGCAACAGGGCCGGTGACGACCACATTTGTAACGCGGTCCGACCAGCCCGACCGGCGCGCAACCGGATCTTCTGCATCCTCGGGCAGGTTGCTGACTGTATCAATCGCGTCCTGCACGTCGGAACTGGCGCGGCCCATGTCCCAGCCGGTTTCAAATTCCAGCGTGAAACGCGCACGCCCTTCGGTGGACTGGCTGGACACTTTCGCCACCCCTTCCACAGCCTGCAGGGTGGGGCTGACAAGCTGCACAATGGCCGCGTCCACATCTTCGGCACCTGCGCCGGGCCAGGCAATATCGATGCGGATATTGTCAACCACCACATCAGGGAAAAACTGCGCGCGCATTTGCGGAATGGCCGCCAGCCCCGATACCAGCATGATGACCAGCAGCAGGTTTGCAGCAGTCTTATGGCGGGTGAAATAGCTGAACACGCCCAATGCGCGCACACCAAGGCGCTGTTTCGGTGCCCCCAGGGCAGTTTCCTTGCGCATGCTCAGCCCCCGCTCATGGGGCCGCCGCGCCCGCTGCCACCACCGGCGCTGCCGCCATTTTCGATGCGTTCAATCATCTGCACCGGCACCTGTTCTTGCGACAATTGCGCAATCATGCGCGCGCGCACCTGTTCGGGCATGCCGCTAGTGCCTTCGAGTTGCGCGATAAGCTGCGCACGGCGGGCGGCGTCAATCGTCACCATTTCGGGGGTTTCGGGCACAGGCGCGCCATCCGCGCCCTGACGCTGTGGCCTAACCAGAATACCGGCGCCCAGATTGGGCGTGACCTCGCGCACGATTTCGTGCCCTGCCAGCGCTGCATCGGCCTGAATAAGAACATCATCGCCCTGCCTGCGCAGCACAGTGACCGGCACGGCGCGCAGGCGGTTATCGTCATTGATGACCAGCACATCCCCGCGCGCACTTAGCGCAGATGCGGGCAGCAAGGCCACATTTTGCAGCGCCGGTTCCTGCAGGCGCACCGTCACGAAATCGCCGGGGCGAAACCCGCGCGGGGCATCCAGTTCCACAAACAGCCGCCGCCCGCTTTGGCCCTGCTCCACCGTGGCAGAGGCCCGCAGCACCCGCCCCGGCGAGGAAATCTCGAACCCGGCCACTTCCAGCACGATTTCCGCGCCAGTGTCGCGCAGGGCACCGTCATCGTCCAGAAGCCGCAAATATTGCGCCGTGGACAGCCGCACCGACACTTCCAGCGCGGCGGGGTCAATGATGCGCGCCAGCTGTTCGCTGGTGTTCACAATGCGCCCTTCAACCAGCGTTACATCAGTCAGGGTGCCGCTGAAGCTGGCATACACGCGCGTGTCATCCAGCCTGCGCTGCGCCTCATGCACAGAAATATGCTGGCGGTCCAGTGCAGTGCGCGCCTGATCCACGCGCGCTTCGGCTTGCGCCTGTGCCTGTTTGCGCCCGACCACAGCCTGGCGCGCCGATGACAGGGCAAGTTCCGCGTCTTCCAGCGCCGCTTCGGTGGACACGCCGCGATCGGCCAGCCCCTGCCTGCGCGCCAGCGCACGTTCACGCAGGGCAAACTGCGCCTCTACCGCGTCCACGTCTTCGGCAGCTAGCGCCAGCGCGCGTTCCGCGTCGCGCAGTTCGGCTTGCGCGCGGGTCAGGTCGGATTGCGCCAGCGCCAGCGCCGATTGTGCATCTGCAGGATCAATGCGGAACAGCAACTGCCCTTGGGTAACATCCGCGCCATCTTCAAACCCCGGTGCCACTTCCAGCACACGCCCGCCCACAGGGGCGCGCAATTCCAGCGCGCGCTGGGTGCGCACTTCCCCAAACCCCGACAGGACAGGCGAGATGTCAGCAGGCGTCACAGTCACAGCGCGCACCGTGAAAACCCGCTCGCGCCCGCTGGCCCCCCCGCCTGTGGCCTCCGCGCGGTCCTGAAGCGCCGCAACAATCGTATATCCGGCATAGCCCAACGCCCCAACAGACACCGCTGCCAGCAACAGCGCGACAAAACTTCGGGTCAGAAAACGCATGATCTCTCCGGTTCGGATATAGGGCGTCAAAGGTTTTACGCCGCAGATGCGGCAATGGTTCACCCCCCTATAACGCGCAAATTCCTATTTCCGTCGCAGATGTTCGTCCAGCCGGGGAAAAATCTCCACAAAGTTACAGGGACGGTGCCGGTAATCGAACTGATGCACCAAAATTTCGTCCCAGCCATCACGGCAGGCACCGGGTGAACCGGGCAGGGCAAACAGGTAAGTGCCCTGCGCCACACCTGCGCAAGCGCGCGACTGAATGGCCGAAGTGCCGATTTTCTGCATGGAAACAATGGTAAAAATGGTGCTGAAAGCGTCAATTTCTTTTTCATACACATCGCGGTGGGCCTCGACGGTGACATCGCGTCCGGTCAGGCCCGTGCCGCCAGTTGTCACAATCGCGTCAATTCCGGGGTCGGCGCACCAATCCCGCAATTTGGCGGCTATGTCACGGCGTTCGTCGCGCATGATGTCGCGCGCGGCCAGTATATGCCCTGCCGCTTCTATGCGCGCAGCCAGCGTGTCGCCGGATTTGTCCGATTCCGCCCCCCGCGTGTCAGACACGGTCAACACGGCAAAACGCACGGGCACGAAGGGTTTTTCCGTATCAAGGCGTGTCATTTTCCCCCCCTTAATCTGGCTTGCAGCGACAAAAGATCTTCCCACGCATGGCGCTTCATCGGCGGGTTGCGCAGCAGATATGCAGGGTGCAGCATGGGCAGACAGGGACGGCCCATGACCTTGCACCATTGCCCCCGCAACCGCGTGATTCCTTCGGTTGTATCCAGCAGTGTCCCTGCCGAAACGCGCCCCATCAGGATAAGGATATCAGGGTCTGTCAATTCGATGTGGCGCTGCACAAAGGGGCGCATCATCGCGCGTTCATCGCTGGACGGGTCACGGTCTTGCAGGGGGCGCCATGGCAGGATATTGGTGATATACAGCGCTTTTGCAGGGTCAGGGTTGTCGCGCCCCATCCCAATGGCGGCAAACATCCGGTCCAGAAGCTGGCCCGCCTCGCCCACGAAGGGCTTGCCCTGACGGTCTTCTTCGCGGCCCGGTGCCTCGCCCACGATCATGACGCGGGCATTGGGCTGGCCATCGGCGAAGACCAGATTGCGCGCCCCCAGTTTCAGGTCACAATGATCATATGCCGCCAATGCCGCCTGAAGCGCCGCCAGATCACTGGCCGATTCGGCCAACCCGCGGGCCACGGCCACCGGGTCCACGTCCTGCGCAAGGGCGGGGGCGGGGGTCGCAGGGCCGGGCGACGCTGGGGGGTGTGGCGGGGTTTCGCGCTTGTGGGGCAGCTCATAGCGGCTGATGGGCGCATCGCATATGGCTTCATCCACACCCATCTCCAGCTGCCAGTCAAGGGCTGTGCGTGCAATGTCCCAATCAGTTTGCCAAGGTGCCATCGTGGTCATGCCCCAACATATGCCGCAGCGCACAAGGCGCGTAAAGCGGCCTTGTCGTTACGGCGCGCGGTTTCTATAACGGGGCAGTTTCCGCTTCAAAGGGTGCGACATGACATTCACGCAAAACCACCTGCTGGGAATCGAGCCGCTGCACCCTGTGGAAATCACCACCATCCTTGACCTGGCTGAAGACTATGTGGCGCTGAACAGGTCCGCCGAAAAGCATGCCACTGTGCTGGCAGGCATGACCCAGATCAACATGTTTTTTGAGGCGTCCACCCGCACACAGGCCAGTTTCGAGTTGGCCGGCAAACGGCTGGGCGCGGATGTCATGAATATGGCCATGGCGCAGTCCAGCCTGAAAAAGGGCGAAACCCTGATCGACACGGCCCTGACGCTGAACGCCATGCACCCCGACCTTCTGGTGGTGCGCCATGGCAGTTCGGGGGCAGTCAACCTGCTGGCCGAAAAGGTGAATTGCGCGGTCCTGAATGCAGGCGATGGCAAGCATGAACACCCCACACAAGCGCTGCTGGACGCGCTGACCATAAGGCGGGCAAAGGGACGCTTGCACCGGCTGACAGTGGCCATATGCGGCGATATTGCCCATAGCCGCGTGGCGCGGTCCAACCTGCTGTTGCTGGGCAAGATGGAAAACCGCGTGCGTCTGGTAGGCCCACCCACATTGATGCCCGCCCAAGTGGCCGAATTCGGGGTGGAGGTGTTTGACGACATGCGCGCAGGGCTGGAAGGGGCGGATGTGGTCATGATGCTGCGGTTGCAACGCGAACGCATGGACGGCGGTTTTGTCCCGTCTGAACGCGAATATTTCCACCGCTACGGGCTGGATGCGGAAAAACTGGCCTATGCGAAAGACGATGCGATTGTCATGCATCCCGGCCCCATGAACCGCGGCGTGGAAATCGACAGCGCAATTGCCGATGACATTAACAGATCAGTCATTCAGGAACAGGTGGAAATGGGGGTGGCAGTGCGCATGGCAGCGATGGACCTGCTGGCGGGCAACCTGCGCCGCAAACGCGAAAGCGAACGCCTGCGGAGGATTGACCATGGCTGAGGAAATCCGCGAAAGCGCGCTGGCCGAGACTGTCTTTGACCCCGAACCGGGCGAAAAGACGCTGCGCGACATCCGGTCTGACAAGGCCACCTACTGGCGCGATCATGGTGTGATGGCCGTTCTGGGCATGGGCGTGGTGGGCATGGTGCTGGCCTTCATGGGGTCGGAGCATGTGGCCATAGGGTCGCTGGGCGCTGTGCTGGCACTGGCAGTGCGCGGACTGTGGCTGTATTCGGAACAGATGAAATTCACCTGGGTTCTGACCAATATGCGCCTGATCGGTCCCGGCGGGCGGAAGGTCTACTTGCTGGAACTGGAAAAGGTGCGCCGCCTTTTCGGGGATATCCAGATCATCACCACAACTGGCGATAAGCACCTGATCAAGCATGTGGCAGGCGCCGACGCGATCATGGCCGAAATTGAGGCCGCGCGCGCCAAACGCGCCAGGCGCAAGGGGGCATGATGGCAAGCGAACCCTTCCTTCCGGGCAAGGCAGGGGGGCTGTCTGCCCCCCACGGGCCTGCGGCCCGCCCCCCCCGAGAGTATTTTTTGCAAGATGATGCACAGGGAAGATTGGGCAGATGATAACATGGTTCCACAATGCGCGCCTGATTGACCCCGAAGCCGGGCAGGACCGGTCCGGCGCGTTGCTGCTGCGTGACGGGGCGATTGCCGAACTTGACGGCCCCTGCCCTGACGGGGCCGAACAGATAGATTGCAGGGGCAAATGTCTGGCCCCCGGCATTATTGATATGGGGGTTCAGGTGGGCGAGCCGGGCGCGCAGCATAAAGAAAGCCTGCGCACGGCCGGGTTGGCTGCGGCGAAAGGGGGCGTGACCACGATTGTCATGCGCCCTGACACGGCCCCTGCGATTGATACGCCCGAAGTGCTGGAATATGTCACGCGCCGCGCGCAGGCGCGCACGCCCGTGAATATCCGTGCCATGGCGACATTGACCCGGGGGCGCGAAGGCCGCGAGATGTCCGAAATCGGTTTCCTGATGGATGCGGGCGCTGTGGCCTTCACTGATGGCGACAATGTGACGACTGACACCAGAATTCTGGCGCGCTGCATGACCTATGCCAAGGGTTTGGGGGCCTTGATCGTGGGGCATCCGCAAGATCAGGGCCTGTCGCGCGGCGCCTGTGCCACCAGCGGCAAGTTTGCGTCACTGCGGGGCCTGCCTGCGGTGTCGCCCATGGCCGAACGCATGGGGTTTGACCGCGACATGGGACTGGTCGAGATGACAGGGGCGCGCTATCACGCTGATCAGGTGACCTGTGCGCGCACCCTGCCTGCGTTGGAGCGCGCCAAAGCCAACGGGCTGGATGTGACAGCGGGCATTTCCATCCACCATTTGACACTGAACGAGCTGGATGTGGGCGATTACCGGACCTTCTTCAAGTTCACGCCGCCCTTGCGCCATGAAGATGACCGCCGCGCCATGGTCGAAGGGGTGGCGTCGGGGGTGATTGACATCATCTGTTCCATGCATACCCCGCAAGACGAGGAATCCAAGCGCCTGCCGTTTGAGGAAGCGGCTGCAGGCGCTGTCGGGCTGGAAACGCTGTTGCCTGCCGCAATGCGGCTGTATCATTCTGACGGGCTGTCCTTGCCGCAAATCTGGCGTGCGCTGTCGCTGAACCCCGCGCAGCGATTGGGGTTGGCGGCGGGGCGGTTGTCCGTCGGGGCGCCGGGGGATCTGGTGCTGTTTGACCCTGACGCGCCTTTTGTGATGGACCGCTTCACGCTGCAATCAAAATCCAAGAACACCCCCTTTGATGGTGCCCGCATGGAAGGGCGCGTGCTGGCAACCTTCGTGGGGGGTGTTCGTGTGCACGCGCAGGAAAGCTGAGCCATGCCAGAATTGATGACACAGCTGTGGATATTGGGGTTGGTGGGGCTAGCGGCCTATGCGGTCGGGTCCATTCCTTTCGGGGTTGTGATTGCGCGCGTGATGGGGCTGGGGAACCTGCGCGATATTGGATCGGGCAATATTGGGGCCACGAATGTCATGCGCACCGGCAACAAGCTGGCGGGGGGGCTGACATTCCTGTTGGACGCGGCCAAGGGCGGTATTGCGGCGCTGATTGCGTGGTGGGCCCTTGGCCCGGATGCCGCGCAGGTTGCGGCGCTGGCGGCCTTTCTGGGGCATTTATACCCTGTCTATATCGGGTTCAGGGGCGGCAAGGGGGTTGCAACCTTTATCGGGGTGGCGCTGGCGCTGGCGTGGCCTGTGGGACTGGCCACCTGTGCAACATGGCTGGTGACGTTCAAACTGAGCCGCTATTCGTCCTTGTCGGCACTGGTGGCGTGCGGGTTAAGTTCGATCTATGCGGCGGTTTTGGGGTATGTGCCACTGGTGGCGCTGCTGGTGGTCATGAAGCTGTTGGTGTTTTACACGCATCGCGACAATATTCGCCGCCTGCTGGCCCGCACAGAGCCGCGTTTTAAGAAAAAGCCGCGTTAGGGGATGTGTTCCGGGCTGGGTGCTTCTGA
>NZ_JBQTCF010000052.1:0-16009 GCF_052379845.1 Roseinatronobacter sp. NSM
TGAGCTCCCCGGTCAGGTCGAGAACCAACGGCTCGGACAGGGCTGTCCCGCTAAATAGGGACAAGGCCGCAGCCCCGGAAAGAAGTCTTTTTATCATTCTTGTCTTATCCTTATGTTGTATTTTCGGACATCTCTATCACGGGGCGAGGAGCGCCGATCAAAGAGTTGTGCGAGAATTGATTATTGGACCGGGAACGGGAACAGGGACCCGATCGGGTGGATCAGCCCCTGCGAGCCGATGACCCAGCTCATGATAAGCCCGGAACCGGGAAGCGCCGAATACAGTTCACTCGAGGTGACCGGGTTCGGCAGGATCAGGGGAAAAACCAGCAGTCCTACCCCGATCGCAAGCGGCGCAAATACCCGAGCCGGGCCCGCCCCGGACAGTTTCAGCAGGAGGCCTGCCGACTTCACCGCATGCGTCAGCGCGCCTACCGCGCTGAAAAGGAGTGCGACCACCGGAACCCAAGCCACCTTGGCCGCTACCTCCCCCATTCCCTCATACTCCCCGCCCGGACCGAAAGAGTTCGGGGCGGCGCCGGCCGCCTGGACCCGGATATCGACCCCAGCGCCCGCCATATCCCGGTACGGCCCTTTCACAAACCCGTCTCGGTCCAGACCCGGCTGGATCACGTTTGCTGAAACGATCCCGGCCTCTACGAAGCGGAGTTGGCTTAACGGGTGTAGGAAAAAACGTTTTTCATCCGCTACCGGTGGGGCGGAGTGTCCGAGGATGCGGGTCACCTCCCTGTCAAAAACTTCGATGTTCTTTTTCATAACAGAGGCCCTCGCAAGTTCCCGGAAACCGGCTCCGTCGTTCGGGGACCAGCCGTCCGGGACAGGAATCCCCTGAGAACGCAGTCGTTCCCGGACGTCCGGCCAGCGTTGATGCGGGATCGCCCCAACGGTGGCCCCCTGACGCCGGATGTCAGACACGTAGCGGTCCCAGATATCCCCCACCTCACGGTCCACCTCCCCGGATACGACGCGGCGGTCCAACTCGCTGAGGGGTGCCTCGATCCGCACCAAGTCCGCGAGGATCTCCTCGGAGACCCTTTCGTATGCCCCAAACGCCTCATCGGGTGATGGAAGGCCGGAAATGGAAGCCCGCGCCGCCATGACCTCCAAGGCCGCCTCCGACCTTTCCAGAAGGTCCGGAACCCCAACGGAGAGGGCGGGCAAAAGCGCAATGAGCGCCTTCCCTGACGGGGTGCTCATCATGTCCGCATCCAAGTCGATCCCGGATAGGGCGATGTCCCCGGACCTGATCGCTCCGGTGGCCATACCCAGCACGAGCGCGGATTGACGATCCACAGGGGAGGCCCGGGAGACCACGGAGCGGACAATCCCCTCCTGAATCGCATAGGCGGCCCTAATCGACAGCGCGGCTGACAACACCATTAGGATCAACATCAGCGGCGTCCCCAACCCGAGGCGGCGCACCGTCGGCATGACCCCCCAGGACCAGACCAGAAGGGTAATCGCAATACCACAGATGAACCGGCCGTACCGCTCAATCTCCTCGATCCGTTCCAGAGAAGGCGCAGACCCTACCACATCTAGCAGCCTCGCCGCGAAGGCCAGTTCGAAGATAAGGTAGAGCGGGGTCAGGACACCCAGAAGGAGGAGGTGCGGCCGGTGATCCGCCGGAAGCGGGTTCCCCCGTCTCGTGAGCCGAGCCCACCCCTCATGGAGATGAGGGGCCGCCCAATCCCGAAGGGCGAGGACTACCCCCCTGAGGCCCGGGGCGCTCATTCGGAACCCGTCGGCTCGAAGACTGCGCTGACAAAGCCGTCTGGCATGATCGTCAGGGTCTCCCGTCCCCAGACCCACGCATCCCCTTCCAGGACGGCCGTGGCTACGTACCCTTCAAGCGCCCTCGACCGGACGCGCCGGTTAGTGATCGAGTTCGGGTTGTCATATTCGAAATCGCACGCCACCCCTAGGCGTGCCCGGTTCGGGGTCAGGCTGGTCTCATACTCACCTGGGACCGCTCTCCCGGAACGTAGACGGGGGCGCGAACTGAGGGTGCCAACCACTTGCATGCATACCTGGTCCCGCCCCCCCCGTCGGGTAAGAAGGAGGTCCAGGTCCGAGAAAAGCGATCGGTCAACCAGGAACGGGGGGAGGTGGAAATTATTAAGTGTTATGGGGCCTACCACGTCTGACTGATGGTCGACGCATCGTCCCCGGTCCGGGATGAGCCCCCCGTCACGAGCTATGATTGAAGGGTCGATCATGAACCCGTCGGAAAGAGAGGAGACCCGAACCCGGCCCATCACAGACACCTCCCGGACCCTGACCCCGGCCTCGCGCGCGCGGGTGAGCGCCTCGCGGGCCCCTATCAGGCCCTGGTCATACCTCGACCGGTTGTCGCATCCCGCGTTGCTCAGGAAAGAGAAGTGATCAAGCAGATTGTTCGCGGTGACCGCCGCCGGGTTGTCGGACATGATCGAGGCCAAGACGTCAGCCCGAGTCAGGTTCGGCGTGACCCGGGACGGGTCTTCCGCCTCTACCAACCCCCGGTCCCGCACATCGTCCAACACGATCTGGCCCGCTGCCGGACCGGTGAGAAGCGCCATTAGCGCCCCGGTCAGGATAATCCCCTTTATCATTCGTTGCGCCCTCCGATATTGTCTTTTCTCTCAATAATGGAACCGTCTTGGTCGCGCTCTCGCACTATTCTGTAATAACGCCCCTCCCGATAATCGAAGCTTGCGACGTACCCGGTGTTGAACCCGTGCCCATCCCCTGACATCAAGTCGATGCGTAGCGGGGTCCACTGAACCGCTCGGTAATCGCCGCGGCTCCTGCTGTAGCCGTGAGTGACAAGTGGCTCGCCGAAGATCACCCATCCAGAGCGCGGTGGCCTGCCCGGGAGGCCCCCAATCGCAGGAGCGACCGGCAGGCCGGTCACCTGCATACCCCTCACCAAGGAGGCGAGGGATCGGTTACGGACCGCTTTATCACGACTTGAGGAGCCGCAGCGATAGAGCGCATCCGCCTCTCTTAAATATGAGGCTGTCGGGTCTACGCTCTCCACCGCACCGGTCCGCTCGTTATAGCTGAGGGTAACAGGGAAGCGGACCTCGGTCGGGATATCGAGGCGTTCTGGGGCGTGGCGGAGGATCTCTTCCACGTTCGCCTCGATATCAAGAGCCACTACATCAGTCACTCGCTCTGGCTCCTCGCGGCTCCCCTTCCCGGCGGTGAAGTCCGTGAGACCGCCGGGCTGCCCGAGCGAGCTCTGGCTGAATCCAGATCGCCTCGGGTTAATGTAGGAGCACAACTCACGTGAAGTGCCGACCAGGTGCTCCGCAAGCATGTGGCGGGTCAGGAGCTCCGGGTTGGATTCCATGAAAACGAGGTTGTCCGCCTGGGCGTCCCAGACCGGGACGTCCGACCAAGGCTGCAATTCCGGGTCAAGGGTCCTGCCGCTTGTGACCTGGGAAAGCATGGACTCGAAAAGGTCCTCATGGATGATAAACTGGTCCTCCGACCCGGGACTGATCAAGACCCCGGGGATCAGGTTGCTCGATCGGGCTTCAAGCCGGACCATATGCCCGTACTCGAACCTATCAGATCGGATGGCCTCATAGATGATCCGCTCAACCGGCTTGCCCAGGACGGTCTGATAGAAGCGGGGGTGACCCTCTTGCAGGAGATACTCTTTACGTTCACGCCCCTGCTGATCCACCCGGCCCTGAAGGTCAGGTACGAAAACCGTCGGGTCCGGTTGCAAAGAGCGAAGGGTCGGATAATCGAATTCTACCCGCTGACGGAACGCCTCCGGAACAAGACCGGTCTCCGGCCCCATGTCCGGGGACTGTGCAGTTCTCTCCACCTCTTGGGCCGCCGCCTGCCGGTCGCTCCGCTCGGCGAGTACCTCCTGAGTAGTAAGCTCGTGCCCAACAAGGGATGCCGGTTCTCCCGGCCCCCCGATGATCCCTCTGCTCGAAAGTCCGGTGAATCCGGCGATCAGAACCGCCCCGGTTCCGATAACCCAGGCCCTCATGCGCTCACCTCCATCTCATTTGATCTTTCTTCATACTGCGGCCCCTCGCGAACTATGGTACTGCTCAAACTGTCTCGTGGGTGCTGACGTCAGACACCATCGAGTTTTCCAGATAGGCAAATACTGCTTCTGCGGGTGGGATCTTAAACTGCATTTTAGTGCATTGGTTTGATATGATACACATCTTTGCCCTGGATCAGTTCAACAGGAAATCCGAGGTTGCAAAGCTGATCGCCCGCTTCTTTCCTGATCAGGTCACGAAGAGCTTGATCTTCGAGATTATTGACTTCGATGAAGGCAAACCCTTCCTCTCCATAATGAGCCTGCCCGACCAAGAAAAAATTGAGACCGGGGTATCGAGTGTGGAGTGTCTTTTCGACCTTGCCAAGCGCACGCGGTAACGCTTGACGATCTGAATTAAGTTGGTGATCAGGCATATCTATTCTTCTCTTGTGGTCTTGCCCCCGTTTCAGCGGACACTCAGGCGGTTGCGGTTTGAGCTGCGATGAACTCGCGTGGCGAGCGCATTTTCAGCCCTGAGTGCGGGTGGTTGTTATTGTAGTCTTCGATCCAAGCTCCGATCAATCCAAGAACTGTTTGGGCGTCCGGTAGCGGCGTCACCTGGACGTAGTCGCGCTTCAGCGTCTTCACGAATGCCTCCGAGATGCCATTGCTCTGTGGGCTTTGGACCGGCGTGAAGCAGGGCTTCAGGCCCAATTGGCGGGCGAAGATCTGCGTGTCCCTCGCGATATAGGGCGAGCCGTTGTCGGACAGCATCTCGATGACCGACGGCGCACGATGATGACCAAAGCGGCGTTCCACGGCCTCGAGCATGATGTCGCGGATGTCAGAGCCACTGATCCCGGCGTTCACCACGGCGCGCCAAGCGATGATTTCGCGGTCATGAGCATCGATGATGAAGGCGCCACGGACGATGTCCCCGTTCCAGCAGGTGAACTCAAAGCCGTCGCTGCACCAGCGCAGGTTCGAGCGCATGACAATGACTTTGCCGTCGTGAACATGCTCCGGGCGCTCCGTGTATTTCCGCGCCAGAAGCAGGTTGTGTGCCTTCATGATGCGATAGACCCTTTTGTGGTTGACGGGTGCCCGCCCTTCCGCGCGCAGCTGCCGGTTCAGGATTGCCGTAATCCGCCGGTAGCCATAGGTCGGTCGGGCCGCCACCAGCGTTGTGATCAGCGGCACCAACGCCGCGTCTTGCGCTTTATAGTAGCGCCGACGCGGCTTCGTCCTGTTGTTCAACCTGTCAATCAAGTTCGAGCGGGCCACACCCAGGGTTTCGGCCACGACCTTCACTGGAAATCTCCCCTCAGAGGCGACCGCACGTGCAAGATCTGTTTTTTTGAGCGTGACTTGTCCAACGCCTCGCGCAGGATCTCGGCCTCCAGCGTTTTGCGGCCAAGCTGGCGTTCGAGTTCACGGATGCGATCTTCCATCTGTCGGACGACCTTGTTGCTTGTGACATCATCATCCTCTGACACGGCAACACTTCCTCCCTCCAGCATGAGCCTGCGCCAACGATACAATAGATTGGGGGCCACGCCATTACGGCGTGCGACCACAGAGATGCTGGCCCGGTCATCCAGCGTTTCTTCGACAATGCGCAGCTTCTCGGCCGCGCTCCAGCGACGACGACGGCCGCCATCAGTGATGATTTCTATATCAGACATAAGCACGTGCTCAGGCATATACCTAAGCCTCCATGGTTATGCCCAAGTGTCCGGTTGAAAAGGGGGCCAGTTCATCTTGGTATTGCTCGGTCATGTCACGATCTAAGGCAAAATGAACAAGATCGGTTTTGTTACGCAGGCACCAATCTCGTCGAAACAGAAATCCATATCGATGGTTCGCATGCGGAAGTTGTAAGGATCGGGCTCTCCCACTGCACTGGCGCGCATTGTGCATGGGAGATCTATACGAAACTCGATTTCATCATCCGCAACTGGTGTGGCGTGGCATGTCAGATCGCGGATATCAGCAATATTGAATCCCACAGAAAGCAAGTCACCGCGTAAATCCCGTTCCTTTTCCATTTCATTATAGACTGGTACCTCGGCTCGCGGCAGGATCGAAATAGCAAAGAGTATGTCTTCTGGTGGGGTTATGCGGGATGATGAAGTCTCGACCTCTGGCAGCACGGCCGCCGATAAGACCGGTTCCGGATCAGGGGCACTCGCGATTTGATCAATCACCGCGCGCGTATCCTCTGAATTACCGGGTTTCGGATACGCAATCGGCAGAAACAATGCCGCAAGCGCCACAAGCCCGAACGCTACCAGAACGAAAGCGCCCGTAATGGCTGCGCGCCGCAAACGCGGTTTGCGGGCCGCGTGATCTGTTGTTTCGGCCGTTGCACCGAGCAGGTGAACCGCTTGCTCCAAGCTCGAAACGGGATGCGTTGAGTAGCTGCGCAGGGGCCCCAGCGACGCAACCCCCTCCTGGCCCTGACCATGCGGCAGCAGAAAGGCGATTTCTGCCCCCTGCGACGCATAGGCGTGAAGGATATCTGCTGAGTGATGAAGCTTGTGGGAGACATGGTATTGCTGGTCAAGAATTGCGCCCTGCGCATCCAGTGATCCGCTCGCCCAGAGGACCAGATCAGGGTTTTCCGTGACGATCTGATGTCCCGCATGCTGGACACAATGGGTTAGCGCAATCGGCATTTCCCACGAGTTTCCGGTATCAGGCGGGTCCTTGATGATCAGTTTGAACCGGACAGCGCTATCCGGGCCGAGAAAGCGATCCAGCACACCGCCGGGCCGGGTCAGATGGTCATAGGCTTCGCTCATCTCCCGAACGGGGCGGTAGTCATCATGGGGAATGACCATACTCGCGCTAAGGCGGTTCCGGGGATCAAGGCGGATGATTTGCCCGCACCCCCCCGTGGTCGGGATCAGAATTGCGATACGCAGGCCCGTTGTCATTTCGGCCCAGCCTTCAAAATAAGGAACAGGATCGTGTCGGGTTGCACCAGCAGGGCCTTCAACGCCTTGGTTTCCGGGAAATCGTCGGAAAGAAGGACTTGCAGCGCAGTCCCCACGGGTTGCCCCAGATCAAGCCGGACACCCGTCCCGGTCGGCGCGCGTGCCTCGATACAATATACTCCGGATTGCGGGTCCGAAAGCGTGATCAACAAGATTGCACCATCCACATCATCGATCAATTCCAGCCGGTGCGATCCTATATCGCGCGACAGCACTACCTGTTCAGATGCGGCCCTTGCGTGGTCAGAGAAAGCCACGGCAGTTCCGCGCAGCTGATCCAGGTAGAGCCTGCGCCAATGCGGCGTTTCAAGAAGACAACGCTCCATGCGCAAATCAGCCACATTCCCAGAGCGCTTGGCATAAGCCAGCACATGGCCAAGGCTGGGGCTGGCCTGATCTATGGGCGCGTCCGTGAGGTCGGTCGCTGCCTGGCGTGCAGCAAAGGCCATGAACACTGGATCATCCCTTTCCATCTTGTCCTGTCCTTTCCAAGCCATAGCGGCGCAACACTTCGTCAGTGAAGCGGTCATCGTTGTGTTTGATGGTATCAGCCCCCAGCGCGTTCAGCCGGTCCACAACCGCGCTCAGATGGTCACGGGTTGCGACCAGTGCAGGGACCAACGCCATAAGATGACAGGCCAGATCGCCTTCTGACATGGCCTCGAATGCGGAACGTCTTTGAAGATTTGCAAGCCGCTTTTTTCTGTCAGCCTCTGCACCGGGGTCACCGCCATTCCCGCCTTTGCAAAGGTCAGGATGCAGTTTCAGGGCAAGGTATAGAAGGTCCTCGCAATGTCGGGACCAGCTGCGCAGACGATCACGCAGTGTGGCAGGGCTCTGCAAACGCTCCGCCACCATGTCGCCATCCATGTTACTTGTGGAGCCGTCGCGCTGCGCCTGCACAAGGATCGCCTGCAAAGGTGCGTACCGCAGCCTGCATTCCGCTGTTTCAGGCCATACTTTCGCATGCAGGCCCATTCTGAAAACCACGTCCAGCGTCACGAGTTCAACGTCCTTGAACGGTTTGATGGGGCTTTGAGCGAAACTGTCCAGGGCGGCCCCCAGAGTCTCTTCCGGCAGAGTGATCCCTTCAACAGGCTCAAGTGCGGCCTCTGCAATGCCCGGCGCAGTCAGGGGCTCCGCATTGTGAAGGGCGTGCATCACACCTTTATCCCGCAGGCTTTGATCGAGATTGATGAACCCGTCTACACAGCCCTTGATCTGCCCCCAACCCTCGCGCGTCGGAAATGCAAGCCAGAACGAAAGTGCATCAGTGTCGCAAGGATAGGTGCGGTCCTGCGCAGCAAGGAACCCGCGCAATGCCTTGTAGTGCTTCCAACGTCTTTTGGTCGCAAAAGTGTCACGGCGGTGCCGGTAAAGCAACGCTCCGAGTGCCGAGACCGCAGACTTGCGCGCGGCCTCTGACCTGTCCACCCCAAGGCGCAGACAGTGACGCGCTACCAGATCAAGCTCATCCGGGCCGACCGTCGTTGCCAGATAGTTCAGGAACGCAGCAAACAGTGGCGAAAGTGCTGTTTGACGCGGGTTCAGAAGTGTCCCAAGGTCAGTGTCGCACTCTGCTTCCTGAATCGCTGCGCAAAGCGCATAGATGCCGCGATCCTTGTTACCGGGCATCGCGCCTGTAATCATCGCGGCCAGACGTCGCCGCGCCCCGGGTCCAAGCCCGGCCAGCTCCGCAACCGACGCGAAGATCGCACCTGCGAAGGTCTCGTTGGAGATATCCGCCTGATCCAGCATGGATTACGGACTGACCACACGTTCACATTGCATGACCTGCTCCAACGCGATCATCATCATACGCGCGTCATTCACCATACCGACCCGCACCGCCACACCGTCGACAAAGGTGATATCCCAGACATTCGGTTCAGCTTCGGCTACTGTTTCGTAGTCTGGGGACAGACCTTCCGTATGATTGACTCCGAAACCCTCGGCAAAGGTGAACTCGATCCCTCCACAGGACCAACGACCGAGGAATGGAAATTCGTCGACCATTTTTGCATCATGTAACGGCTCATGTTCCGCAGGGACAGGCGCAAGGGCGTCCAACGCTATGACAGGCAGCGCCGGAAATGCAGCCCGCCCGGTCATTTCCGGAGGTTCCGGCGCATCCCCTGTCCTGCGACAATCCATCATGTCTCCGCTGGCTTGTGAGGCCCAGGTCAGACTATCCGCCGTCACATCCCAGATGCCGATGCGCGCACCGCCGCGCAACAGAACACCGAAATTCGTGCCGTTGCCATAGGTTTCCACAAGTGAAATCGCTGTTGCATCACCCCCACCGACCTTGTGGGTGCGCGACGTCAGCGCCAGCGCCGTCCCACCACAGGACCACGCCCCCTCAAAGGCGAAAGATCCCACGGGCGCGTCGAGCATGACAAACTCCGAGCGCGCCAGCGCCTGCAACGTTTGCCCTGCTAGGCGCTCGTCCGAGAGGTTCGGAACAAACCCCAATTGCGGCGCGCGCGCGATTGCGTAGTCGATCAGCCCGGCTTCGGTCATTGGACCATAACGACCATCGGCAAAATCGCTGGCGTAGAAATCCTCCAGATACATCTCATATTGCAGCGCGCGGCGGTCGCGATCGGGCAGCGCTTCAAATGCGGTGCGCAGGGCGGCCTTGTTGATCCCTTGCTGATAGAGATCCGCAATGACACCCGGCAACGGCCCGCGCGGTGCCCCAAAGAATGTCATGCCCTCTGCACCAGTCGACGCCAGAAGCGCGGTTTCAGTCGCGGGCGCAAAGGCCATGATCACGCGCTCATCAGCGCAACCTGCGGGCGCGCAGAATTCGGCCAACTGCCACTCGCCCTGAATGGCGAAACCTGCCTCCTGCGCCGCAGGATAGTCTTGCCACCGGCGGACGTCGCGCGGGTTTGCCTGTGTGGTCAGATAATCGTGCCATTTCGGATCGGTCAACATCGCTGCAACCGTAACATTGTTCCAGCGGTCACCTGTGTCAGACTGTGCTTCTGTCACGGCTGGAAGCGCCAATGTTCCAGAGGCAAAGAGCATCGCCTTGAGACTGATATGATTGACTAAATTCATGCCAAAAATCCTTTTTTGTAGTCGAGTAAGTCGATGGTGACGCAGTGTCAACTACGCCACCGCCAACGTTATGCTTTAAATGCCAGACCCGCGGGGTTCTGTACGGGGTGTCCTTTGCCAGCTGTCAGAAAACCCGAGATGATGCGGATCACTGTCCAGAGGAACCAGAACAGCAAAATCAGGTAACCAACCATGAAAACAGCAAGAATCCCGCCTGTGATTACCATCGCAAATCCAATCCAGAAGGTGCGCAACTGAAATCGGATATGGCTGTCCAGCGCGCTGGATTTGCCGCGCGACATATAGCCATAGATAACGCCTGCGGCTGTCAGAAGGGGCAGAAAGAACCCTAATCCGAACAGGATATAGATGATCCGGGCTGCACCAAGATCGGCCTGAAGATGGGGTTGTGTCGTCGTATGATAAGTCATTGTGATGTCTCCGATAGTTAAGGGGGGATCAGCGCGCAGCCATGCAGGTACGCGGTTCAAAAAGGCAGCCCAGATTATTCGAGCGCGCGGCTTCGCGATCGATTCCGGGCATGTCGACATGGGTGACGGTCCAGGCACCCTGAATGTTGCGGTCTTCTACAAGCCGCCCTGTCACGACAGTCTCGCCGTGATCGACCGTCAGGTTATAGCCGTTCCAGAGCCAGGAACGCGTCGGTTCCAGCGTGACAGCCGCAAGGCCCGCCATCGCCTTGGGATCACAAAGCAGGTCTTCGACCGTCACTCCGAAATCGCGCGGGAAATCTGGATGGGTCAGACGCGCCTGCCGCAAGCTATCGGGTTCATCAGATTGCGCAAAGATATCCCGGCACAGTCGGCGCCGTCCTTCGGCAATCGTGGCCGCGACCATCGAGTGACAGTCCGACTGCAGGCTCGCAAAGGGACTGAATGGCGGAATGTCAAAGGGCAGGCCACAATCATCAGCAGTGATGCGTTCACCTGCAGGCAAATTCCTTGCGCGATCACGCAAACGCTCGGCCATCTGGGCACCGATATCGAGTTTGGTGTTCAGAATATGCGCCTCAACACGGGCCTGCACATCCCGGAATGCCGCTTGCATATCAGCAGGAACGCGGCGTTGGGTGCCGGGCATGACCATCCAGTCGACAGCTCGGGCGCCGTCAAGGGTGGTTGGGGCGGCGAGGATCCGGTCGGCAGCGGCCTGCCAGTCCACCAGAATCTCTGCAGCTTGTTTCGCCTGCTCTTGTTCCATCAAAGCCGCGACTTGCGCGCGCTGTTCCGTTAAACAGGCTTGCATGACAGCACGGCGGCGCGCATTCGTGCTGGTATCCGAGATGGTGTTGTCACACCAGTTGCGCATCTCTTCCAGCGGGATATCCCCTGATGCCAGTTGGGCAGTCATGCTCTCGATTGTTTCATCAACAAGCTGCTGGACGGCCTGTTCGAAATCAGCCCCGAAAATCACCTGCGCATCTGCTGGAAACAGGCGCTGTCCATCAAACTGCGCCGGAACAGTGAACCAGTCGACCTTGGCGAGCGCTGCAGGGGTCGCGCCGGTTTCCAGAACCTCGGCACGCCATGCAAGGGCGTCTTGCGCGGCCCTGGCCCGCTGCAGGATGCTGCGGCTGTTGCGCGAAAGGCTTGCGGCGAATTGCCCTCCGACCGGACCACAGCTGCGCAAGGCGTCGGCTGCCGCGTCAATCTGCGCCTGATCCCAGAAAGCAAATGGCAAAGCAAAGACAGCCTCCAAGGACCGATCATTGCTGGGAATGTCGCGCGCTTCGATCATCGGGCAGGTGGTTTCCGCCTCGAAACGGCGCAACGGCTGGGGGGGGTGACCTGCAATCGCTTGCGCGATGGCATGGCGATGCATCAACCGCTCGACGGCGCTGCGATACTGGGTCACGGCAAACAAGCCCATTTGCGGCCCGAATTGCGGGTTCAGCAAGATCTCGAAAACCGCGTCTGCGTCGCGCGCGAACTCCGTGTTGTCCGGGTCTTGGGCGAAGTGCGCTTCCAGCCCCCGGATCATCCCGATGAAAAACTGTGTTTGTGCGGCATCGAGCGCGTGCTGGATCTGTCGCCGGTCATCAGGCGGCAGCTCCTCCAGCCCGGGAGCGGCGCGCAAATCCGCGTGCATCTGCACAGCGTCTGCAAGCGTGGGCGCGGTCGCCGCGGTCATCTGGTTGATCAGCGCGTCATGCACCGCACCCGGATTCTGAGCCTGCGCGCCCCCAGCCACGAGCACGAGCATTGATACCGCGCCCGACAAAACTGACTTGAGTGATGTCACCTTTCTGTCCCTCTTGGTTTCGGGCACACGGTGTTGCACGCCCTTCACAACAGGACTGGAAAGATCAGGACGGTTTTTGCACGCGCGCCTGTCAAATTCCGAAATTAATCGTCCAAGCGGCATCGCGCCATGTCTGGACGCGCTGATCACAGGTGCGCCGACTGGGTAAAGTATCGGCGGCACGCATAATCGAGCGCTGGATGTGCCCCGCAAGGTCAAATCGAAATGGACAGAATTCGTTCAGGGTGATAAATCGCCGCCCGGCAGGAAAAAAATCGTGACACTGAGAACTCGCAATCGCATCATTCGGATATCGATATCCGTTTAAACCACTCCTCGGGTGTTGCGATTTGTTGCGTCCCATTGGCTTTCCTCACACCCTGTGATCGTTTCCGCCATTCGCCAGCGCATCAATGCGCTGATGATTGTGCAATTCAAAGGTTCTTTCATGTCCATACTTGTTCTCGCAGACCTGCATCTTGACCTTTGGTCGGAGGCTGGTCGTGATCCGCTGACAGCCCTGTCTGCGGAAGACTGGGCACAGTTTGAGGCCGTCATCATCGCTGGTGATCTGACCAACAAGCCGAAAATACGCTGGAAGTACGCAATCCGGCGCCTCGCCCAGCATATCGAGGCCCACCGCATTCACATCATCCCGGGCAACCATGATTACTATGACCACGCGCTCGATGGAGATGACAGGCTGGCAGGTATTGCAGCTGATCAGGGGGCGCAGTTTGCGCAAAAGCGTGTGCTTGTCTTCGGTGGAGTGAGGTTTCTATGTTGCACCCTCTGGACCGATTTCGAGTTGCACGGCCAGCCCCTAGCCGCACAGGCCAAGGCAGCAGACCGGATGAATGACTACCGCTATATCCGTCTGGCTCAGGGTGGATATCGCAAGGCCCGCCCCAGCGACACGGCCGCGCGCCATGCTGATCAGCGTCGCTGGTTGTCAGCGCAGCTTTCGATGCCCTTTGCGGGCGACACTGTTGTGGTCACTCATCACTGTCCGCATCCCGATCTACTCGCGCCGGGCATGGGCGATCTGGGCGCTGCCTATGGCTCTGATCTGTCGACCTTGATCGATCAGCACCAGCCTGCAGCGTGGCTCTTCGGGCATACCCATCATCACGCTGAGATCCGGCATGGGGCGACATGGCTGCGAAATATCTCGCTTGGTTATGCGCGCCAGTGCCTGCCAAGTTTGGTGCCCGATATCCTGATGCAGGGAAAGGTCACTGTTGAACACGGCCGCTTCGCGTTCGCAAATCAACCCCGATGAGTTATGACACAGAATATCCGGGTAAGCGAAAATCACCCGACACAAGGCCCTCGAAAAGCCCGGAGGAGGCCAGCAAACAGCGCATCATCGACCACAAACGACACTCCCTGTTTATCATATCATCACAGATCGTCGCTCAAGACCTCTGAAGCCAGAAGGGCATAGGTCGAACCGAACCGCTCAAGGCTATCCCTCATCCCGGCAAGAACCCTGCCGACGACAGGGAATTGATCTTGACCGACCCTCGGGCAGTCACCGAAACCCGGGGCCGCCCCCTCCCCCATCAGAATCGTCAAACGCGCCGGGTCAGGCCGGTAGCTCAAGAGCCCCGGAGGAAGACGCACGCGAAGGGCATCAATCGCCGGATCAGCCCCGAAATCCTCAGGTAGAATCAGCACGGCACCGATAGCATCCAGAAAACCCACAACGCCCTCATGATCCGCGAGGCGGTAAAGGCTCGCCAGGTCCGTAACGATAAGGTTGAGGTGGGAGTCTGTCATACTACCAGCGTAATCCAGAAGAGGGGCGGCCACAATGAGGGGCCAGGAGCGGAGATAGTATGGTTTTCCGCAGCCCCGTCACCCGACGAATGCCTCGGCTTTAACCCTTCCCGCCACCGGCCTTTCCGGGAGCACCGCTTCGCGATGACGGGCACCCCCTCGAAAAAAGATCGGCCATCCCGCCCCTTCGAATGACAACCTGAACGCCATATCCGGCGCAGCCCTGAAAAACCTGCAAGCCCCCTCACCAAGGACAGGCGCCGCCTCGAGCACGCGCCCACCGGAGGGCGGCTTCACCCTGTCACGTCCAGTGCCCAGGGACACACCCCTACCCCTGATTCAGCCCCCTGCTCCATCGCGGATAGTCTCCTCACAAATGGCCGATCTGACGCAACAGAGCCCGCCCCAGACCAGAAGGATCACCCCCCTACACCGAAGCCCCCCGCACACCACATCGGACGATACGTCGAAAGTCAGTCACGCTTCCCGCAGGCACGTCAGGCGCATCCTCCGCGGCGAGATACGCGCCTGAAATATTCCGCTTTCACTGATGATCCCATCAACGCCAGGACATACCGCTTTCAACACGCAATGAGGGGTACTCCCTGCAGCCAGATGGCCGATCCTAAATTTCCAGAGAGACACCCTACCCCGCCCGCTGCGGCCACGACACCGCCACGGTCCCGGTCGCTCCACGGGTTTTCGGGTTCTGCCTGCGTGACGACTGGAATTCCCTTGTTTTTATAGGTAAATCTCTGTTTCTGAGCCCTTCCCAAGCTGTTTCGGGGTGTCGTTAATATGATAAGGGATGCCCTTCGTTCGTTATTGAACGACACGTCAAAAAGCTTGAGGACTTGATTTTGCGTGAAAAACGCGCGCATCAATTCCGTGAAAATCGCAAGAATTTCCTGACCACGCGCAACTCACGTTCCCGGCATGGCCGATCTGAACATCGCAATCGATCTGCAGGATGGTGGTTCAACCAGCGCTAATCCTCCGGGTCTCACCCCATATTTCAGCCTGAAAAGACGCCCCTGCCTCATCCCGGATATCCACATCTTTGATCCCGACCATCCTTGATATTTCGGCCTCCCCCCTACACTTTCAGCGCACCCTGTCTCTCAGAAAGCTCATCCATGCAAAAACCAGCTGACCCACAGATACCACTCAGACTGGCCGCTGCGATGGCCGATTTCTTGACGCAGAATGCCGCGTTCCGTGCAGGGTTTTCAGACGGATATCGCAAGGCGGTCAGAGACCATATCTGGCGGGTCAACTGCATGTCCGTGATGCACGGTATCCAGAAACTGATGGGGTCAGATGTTGACACCGATGCTCTGTCTGCGCAGCTGAGAAAGCTATGCTCGAAACAGGTACGCGCGCTGCTCACCGAGCAAGGATCACGAAGCAAAAGATCGGCCATCTATGCTAAGATCCACCGGCGGCTTACAGGATCCCCGAGAGATTACACCACCATCCAGAACGCCTGCCGCGATCTTATTGAAGAATTGCCTGATCCCGCAGCGCTGGATGCGTGCGGTCTTTTCGGGCGCGCTCTGTTCGCGTTTTCGGACTGGTCGAGAATCGCACCGCTTTTCGCAATACACCCAACCCTTCAGCATACTGCCGGCCTGCATTTGTCGCTCGTACTCAATGACAAAGACACTCATGACATCCTGGCCCCGGCCGTGGCCCTGTCACGCGCGATGATGCAACAGCCCGCCAACGATCCGGCCAGCCAGATCATAGCCGCGACAGCCGGGCTGAAGTCGCATATCCGCTCCATATCACCCGACGCGCTGCGTCCGCCGATGGAAGCCGCGATCAGCGAACATATCCCCAAGGGCGGTCCTGAAATCTGCGACAGGCTTCTTTCAGG
>NZ_JBQTCF010000053.1:0-14924 GCF_052379845.1 Roseinatronobacter sp. NSM
GCGGGCGGCGGAAGCCGAATTGGCGCAGGCCCACGCCCTGGCATGCCTTATACAGAAGCGATGATCCAGGAATTGAAGCTGGAGATCGCCAAGCTGCGGCGCGACAAATACGGCATCTCTTCCGTGCGTCGCGCGCGGTTGATCGATCAGCTGGAATTGCGGCTTGAGGAATTGGAAGCTGCCGCCACGGAAGATGCGCTGGCCGCTGAATAGGTGGCGCAGGACGCGACCAGCGCCGTGCGCGCCTTCACGCGGCGAAAATCCTTTCCCGACCATTTGCCGCGCGAGCGTGTTGTGGTCGCGGCTCCGACCACCTGCACCCGGCGCGTGGTTCAGACCGGTTGCTCAAAAGTGGGACCCGGTTTTGAGCTTCTTGAACATGGCCTAAACACAAAAAGGCCATCGCGTGATGGCCTTTTTGCTTTGTGAAGATGCTGGTGGCGCGGGCGCGTTTATGCGCTGGCCTTGGCTTGTCGCTTGCGTTCATGCGGGTCAAGGAAACGTTTGCGCAGCCGCACTGCGTTGGGCGTCACTTCCACCAGTTCATCATCGTCGATATAGGCGATGGCCTGTTCCAGCGACATGATGACCGGCGGTGTCAGCTTCACGGCATCATCGGTGCCCGAGGCGCGCACGTTGGTCAGCTTCTTGCCCTTGAGAGGGTTCACTTCCAGATCATTGTCGCGCGAATGCTCGCCTATGATCATGCCCTGATAGACGGGTTCTTGCGGGTTGATGAACATGCGCCCGCGATCCTCCAGGTTCCACAGGGCATAGGCCACGGCAGTGCCATCTTCCATGGAGATCAGCACCCCTTCGCGGCGGCCGGGAATTGGCCCTTTGTAAGGGGCCCATTCATGGAAAACACGGTTCAGAACGCCGGTTCCGCGCGTGTCGGTCAGGAATTCGCCGTGATAGCCGATCAGCCCGCGCGAGGGGACATGTGCGATGATGCGTGTCTTGCCTGCGCCCGCCGGTTTCATTTCGACCAGTTCGCCCTTGCGCGGGCCGGTCAGTTTTTCGATGACTGTGCCGGTATATTCGTCATCGACATCGATGGTCGCTTCCTCGATCGGTTCGAGGCGCTGGCCGTCTTCATGGCGCATCAGCACGCGGGGGCGCGAGATGGAGAGTTCGAACCCTTCGCGGCGCATGTTTTCGATCAGCACGCCCATTTGCAATTCGCCGCGCCCTGCGACGTCAAACGCTTCGCCGCCCGGTGTGTCGCTGACTTTGATGGCGACATTCACTTCGGCTTCGCGCATCAGACGTTCGCGGATGATGCGGCTTTGCACCTTGGTTCCATCACGCCCGGCAAGCGGCGAATCATTGATTCCGAAAGTCACCGAGATGGTGGGGGGATCGATGGGTTGCGCGTCCAGCGCCGTGTCGACCTCCAATGCGCAGAGCGTGTCGGCCACAGTGGCCTTGGACATGCCTGCAAGGGTAACAATGTCGCCCGCTTCGGCGGCGTCGATGGGTTGCTGGCCAAGCCCGCGGAAGGCCAGAACCTTGGTTACGCGGAATTGTTCAAGCTTTTTGCCGTCGCGTGACAATGCCTTGATGGTTTCGCCGGCTTTCAGCGTGCCGGATTCGACGCGCCCTGTCAGGATACGCCCCAGATAAGGATCTGCCGACAATGTGGTGGCCAGCATGCGAAACGGGTCATTGCGCGCTGCGATCTGGGCGGGGGCGGGAACATGCGCCACGACCAGATCGAACAGCGCCGACATGTCCTGCCGCGGGCCGTCCAGTTCCGCATCGGCCCAGCCATTGATACCCGAGGCATAAAGCACTGGGAAATCAAGCTGTTCATCGCTGGCGCCCAGATTGGCGAACAGGTCGAACACGTCGTCAAGGGCGCGGTCGGCATCCGCTGCGGGTTTGTCCACCTTGTTGAGCAGGACAATCGGGCGCAGCCCCAGTGCCAGCGCCTTGGAGGTTACGAATTTGGTTTGCGGCATCGGACCTTCGGCGGCGTCCACCAACAGGACAACGCCGTCCACCATGGACAGGATGCGTTCCACCTCGCCGCCGAAATCGGCGTGGCCGGGGGTGTCCACGATATTGATGCGCGTGTCTTTCCATTCAACCGAAGTTGCCTTGGCCAGAATCGTGATCCCGCGTTCGCGTTCCAGATCATTGCTGTCCATGGCGCGTTCGGTGGTGGCTTGGTTTTCGCGATAGGTGCCCGACTGTTTCAGAAGTTCGTCGACAAGGGTTGTCTTGCCGTGGTCAACGTGGGCGATAATCGCGATATTGCGAAGGTCCATAACAAAAGTGCCTTTTCATGCTGCGCCGCCGCATTAACCGAAGATCGCTAGAAAAGCCAGCCCTGATATTGCTAGGTGGCGATATAATGGTCGCGGCGGTGATTTATGGCCAGAATGGCATTCAACACCACGGCCCCCAAAAGCGACCACAGAACCAGATTTGGCGGCAATATCAAAAACGCGACCGCAAACAGCACCAGATCGAAGCCCAGTTGCACCAGCCCCGCCCGCCAGCCGAAGCGTTCCTGCAAATCATAGGCCACGATGCCCACGCCCCCCAGACTGGCGCGATGGCGGAATATAGCCAGCAATCCTGCGCCGGTGATCATGCCAAACAGCACAGCGGCGATGGCGGGGTTTTGCGGGATAACGGTGACCAAATCGCCCATAAACCCCGACATAAGTGAAATCAGCGTGACCGAAATCAGCGTTTTGAGTGTGAATTCCGGCCCCAGCCGCACCCATGCCAGAACATAGAACGGGATATTGATGATGAAGAATACTGCACCGAAGGACCAGCCGGTGGCATAGGAAATTAACACGGCCAGCCCCGCTGTCTGGCCCGTGACCAGCCCTGCGCCTGTCAGCACCAGCAGGCCGAAGGCGCACATGGCGGTTCCGAAAATCAGCCCCTGGGCATCTTCCAGACGGGTGTGGCGGGGGGTGTCAGGCATGGCTTCAGACCCTTGCGCTGAACAGGTTGATGACCAGAATGCCCGAAATGATCAGCACAATCCCGATAATGGCGGGCGCGTCCAGTTTCTGCCCGAATATGATCCAGCCCAGAAAGGAAATCAGGCAAATGCCAAGCCCGGCCCATATGGCATAGGCAACGCCAACAGGAATGACACGCAATACCAGCGCCAGCAGCCAGAACGACAGCGCATAGGCCAGAATCGCGCCCGTCGCTGGCACCAGACGCGTCATGCCGTCGGACGCTTTCAGTGCCGTGGTGCCCAGCGTTTCAAATACGATGGCGATTGCCAGATAAAGCCAGTGCATTGCATGTCCTTCAGATGGGGCGTCCTGCAGCCATGTCGGCGACCGTGCGTTCAATTTCGCGCAGGCGTTCGCCATTGGGCGGGTGGGTGCCCAGAAACTGGTTGCCAGGGTCAGGGATGCGGCGGAACAGATCGGCGGCGGCCAGCGGGTCATACCTGCCGCGTGCTGCGATATAGGCGCCGATCCGGTCGGCTTCCAACTCGAACGCCTTGGAATAGCGTCTTGCGCCCACAGTGGCGCTGGCATTGACGATGCGCTGCGTCGTGGTCTGGTCCGCGCCCGACAAGGTGGCGACCAGGCCGCCCAGAATCGCGCCGGTCATGGCCTGATTTTGCATGCGCGGCAGGTGATCGGCAATGTGATGGGCCGCTTCGTGCCCGAAAATCAGGGCAATTTCATCGGCGCTGCGCAAATCGCGCAACAGCGCTTCGGTGAAGGCAATGATGGGCCTGCCGTTTTCGTCGCGGGTGTGAAACGCATTTGGTGGCTGGCCGGGCCGGTCGTCCAGAATGACGTTGAAGTTGCAATCCAGTTGCGGGCTGCGTTCGCGGCAAACCTGCGTGGCGACTGGGCGCATGCGGGCGACCACGGCGCCGAATTGCGCGCGGGTGACCGCTGGGCCCTGCGCCGTGGCGGCCTGCTGGGGCGGGGCCATGACCACCGGAGCCATCTGGCACGCTGACAGCAGCAAAATCACGCCGAAGGCAGCGCCTTTGCGAAGGTAACGGGAAATCTGCATCGGGTTTGTCCTGTGTGCAAGTGTCGCATCATGTAGCGGTCAAGTGCGCGCAGGGCAACAAAGCAAAGTTCACGGCTTTGCGCAGGGCATTAAAAAAGGGGGCAGATGCCCCCTTTTTCAGGTGTCTGGTCTTGCGTCGCGGGTCAGGCCAGCGCCTTGTTCAGATACTCATCAACCTTTTCCAGATAGCCCATGGTGGTCAGCCATTTCTGGTCTGGTCCGACCAGCAGCGCCAGATCCTTGGTCATGAAGCCGTCTTCCACAGTTTGCACTGTCACTTTTTCCAGCGTTTCTGCGAATTTCAGCAGTTCTGCGTTGTTGTCCAGCTTCGCGCGGTGCTTCAGCCCGCCGGTCCATGCAAAGATCGACGCGATGGAGTTGGTCGAGGTTTCCTTGCCCGCCTGATGCTGGCGGTAATGGCGGGTCACGGTGCCGTGCGCGGCCTCTGCTTCGACGATCTGGCCATCTGGGGTCATCAGCTGGCTGGTCATCAGGCCAAGGCTGCCAAAACCCTGCGCCACTGTGTCGGATTGCACGTCGCCATCATAGTTCTTGCAAGCCCAGACATACCCGCCCGACCATTTCATTGCACACGCCACCATGTCATCGATCAGGCGGTGTTCATAGGTGATGCCCGCGGCCTTGAACTTGTCGGCAAACTCGGCTTCGAACACTTCGGCGAACAGATCCTTGAAACGCCCGTCATAGGCTTTCAGAATGGTGTTCTTGGTGGACAGATAGACCGGCCAGCCGCGCGACAGGCCATAATTCATCGACGCGCGCGCAAAGTCGCGGATCGAATCATCAAGGTTATACATCGCCATGGTGACACCGGCGCTGGGGGCCTGGAACACTTCATGTTCGATGGTTTCGCCATCTTCGCCCACAAATTTGATTGTCAGCTTGCCTGCGCCCGGAAAACGGAAATCCGTTGCGCGGTACTGGTCGCCAAAAGCATGACGGCCTACCACGATGGGCTGGGTCCAGCCGGGAACAAGGCGTGGCACATTGCGGCAGATGATGGGTTCGCGGAAAATAACACCGCCCAGAATGTTGCGGATGGTGCCATTCGGGGAACGATACATGCGCTTCAGGCCGAATTCTTCAACGCGGTCTTCATCAGGGGTGATGGTCGCGCATTTGACGCCCACGCCATATTGTTTGATGGCATTGGCCGCGTCCACCGTGATCTGGTCATCGGTGCGGTCGCGTTCCTCGATCCCCAGATCGTAGTATTTCAGATCAATGTCCAGATAGGGCAGGATCAGTTTTTTCTTGATGAAATCCCAGATGATCCGGGTCATTTCATCGCCGTCAAGTTCCACGACCGGGTTAGCTACCTTGATCTTGCTCATGTGATCCTCCGCCTTTTGGATGAGTCGATTTGCGCCCTGTTACCTTATTTGGTGCCAGATGCAAAGCACAGTATGCCGTTGTATACGAAAAATATGCATCGCGGCAATGGTGCCGCCGACTGCCTGACGCGCGCGGCTATCGGGTTGGGCCGTTTCTACTGCGCTAACCCGCTGTTTTATCGCAAACTCCCCCCCCTTCTGCCGCAACGTTGTGCGACAGAAGGGGGGGGCGAAATCAGCGGGTGGTTTCCGTCAGGCGGTTGGCAACATAATCGGTCACATTTGCCAGCATGGGCTGCATGTGCGCGTCTTCATCCTTGAAGAAATGGTCCGCCCCGTCGATTTCTGTATGCGTGATGGTGATTCCGCGCTGTTCTTGCAGCTTGGATACCAGCGCGCGCGTGTCACGCGGCGGGGCCACGCGGTCGGCGCTGCCATTGATAATCAGGCCCGATGCCGGACAAGGCGCAAGGAAGCTGAAATCATACAGGTTCGCGGGCGGGGCCACGGAGACAAAGCCGGTAATATCGGGGCGGCGCATCAGAAGTTGCATGCCAATCCATGCCCCGAAGCTGAACCCCGCAACCCAGCAATGGCGCACATTATGCGACATGGCCTGCATGTAATCCAGCGCGGCGGCGGCGTCGGACAATTCGCCTACGCCCTGATCATATTCGCCCTGCGACCGGCCCACGCCGCGAAAGTTGAAGCGCATCACCGAAAAGCCCATCTTGTGGAAGGCGTAATGCAGATTATAGACAACCTTGTTGTTCATGGTGCCGCCGAATTGCGGGTGTGGATGAAGCACAATGGCTATCGGGGCGTCGCGGTTGGGCTGCGGATGATAGCGGCCTTCAAGGCGGCCTTCCGGGCCGGGAAAAATGATCTCGGGCATTTTGGGCTTACCTATCGGAAGAATGTGGTTTCGGCACGGCGACAGAAAAGTGCAGGTCAGGGGTGCGCAGGGGCTGCATGAATTCTTGACTCTTTTCTTTGGTGTATTTAGAAGAATTCTAAATAATCAGGGGTCGCGGGTTTTTTGCCGGATATGGGCCGATTAGACTTAGGCGCGCGACCTGCCCGCGTCAACCTTTAAGCTGGTGGGGTCTGCGGGGGCAGAATGTGGTCGGTGGCGGCGCCAATACGGCGACCGGGTGCGAAATGTAAGATATGCGGCATGTGCCGGAACATTGGATATAGACGGCGCAATATTCGGGGAATACGGGAATGAAGCTTTCCACCAAGGGGCGCTATGCCATGGTTGCGCTGGTCGATCTGGCACTGGCCCCGGAAGGTGAGCTGGTGTCGCTGAACGAAATTTCAGTGCGTCAACAGGTGTCACTGGCCTATCTGGAGCAGCTTTTCGTAAAGCTGCGCCGCGCAGGTCTGGTTGAGTCCGTGCGCGGGCCGGGCGGCGGGTACCGGCTGGCGCGGGGGGCGGACAGCATTCGTGTGTCCGAGGTGCTGGAGGCGGTGGATGAAACCGTCAGCGCCATGCATGCCGGGGCCGGTGCATCAGGCGGGGTGTCCGGGTCGCGGGCGCAATCGATGACCAACCGCCTTTGGGAAGGGTTGTCGGCGCATGTCTATGTGTTTTTGCACCAGACGCGCTTGTCGGATGTTGCGCGCAACAGTTTGACACCGTGTCCGGCGGTGCCCACATTGTTCGAGGTGGTGGATGAATAGGGGCGCTGCCCCGTCACCTTCGGTGACTCCCCGGGATATTTGGGCCAGAATGAAATACACCAGAATGAACGACAAGGGCGAGTGATGCGCCGCGTCTATCTTGATCATAATGCCACAGCGCCGCTGCGCGCGGAAGCCCGCGCCGCGATGGCGGCAGCGATGGATGTTGTGGGCAACCCGTCTTCGGTGCATGCCGAAGGGCGACAGGCGCGCGCGGTGGTCGAGAAAGCCCGCGCGCAAGTGGCCGCCGCTTTGGGCGCCGAGGGGGCGGAGATTGTCTTCACCTCGGGGGCGACGGAAGCGGCGGGGCTGGCGCTGGCGGGGCGGGGGCTTTCCTGCGCCATGGTCGAGCATGATGCCGTGCGGGCGTGGTGTGATGATGCCTTGCCGGTTGACGGGCACGGGCGGGTGCATGCACCCGTGCCGGAACGGGCAGCGTTGCAACTTGCGAATTCGGAGACCGGAATCATTCAGGATTTGCCCGCTGGTCTGGCGGTCAGCGACCTGACGCAGGGGTTTGGCAAGCTGCCGTTTGCGTTTAACTGGCTGAATGTCCAGATGGGCCTGATTTCAGCGCATAAGCTGGGCGGACCGAAAGGCGTTGGTGCGCTGGTCATGGCGCGCGGCACAGACCTTGCGGCGCAGATCAAGGGGGGCGGTCAGGAAATGGGCCGGCGCGCGGGTACTGAAAACGTGATTGGCATTGCGGGTTTTGGCGCTGCCGCGCAGGCGGCAGCTGCTGATCTTGCAAATGGGGTGTGGGAAGGTGTATCTGTAATTAGAAATATTCTAGAACAGGCACTGGACGCCGCAGCAAGCAAGACTATTTTAGTCGGGAAAGATGTGTCGCGGTTGCCCAACACGCTGTGCCTTGCAACGCCTGGTTGGAAAGGGGAGTTGCAGGTGATGCAGATGGATCTTGCGGGGTTTGCCATTTCGGCCGGGTCTGCATGTTCATCAGGGAAGCTGCGCGCGTCCGGGGTGTTGCAGGCCATGGGACTGGACGAGGAATCAGCGCGTGGGGCGATCCGTGTGTCGTTGGGGCCGGATGTGACGCAAGACGATGTGCTGCGGTTTGCAGATGTCTGGTTAAGGGAATACCGCCGCTTTGCTGCGCGGCGCGCGGGCTGAATTGACAAGCGCATGCCCCATGGGCGTGGCGTTAAGAAGGGAAAAGATATGGTTGCATTGGATGAAACCCAGCTGCGCGATGGTGTCGACCGCGAGACGGTCGAGACTGTTCAATCCATGGCGGGCACCTACAAGCACGGGTGGGAAACCGACATTGAGATGGAGTTCGCCCCCAAAGGGCTGAATGAAGATATTGTGCGCCTGATATCGCAGAAGAACAAGGAGCCGCAGTGGTTGCTTGACTGGCGGCTGGAGGCGTATCGACGCTGGCTGACCATGGACTCCCCCGATTGGGCGATGCTGAATATTCCTGAAATCGATTATCAGGAGCAGTATTATTACGCCAAGCCGAAATCGATGGTCGAAAAGCCCAAATCGCTGGATGAGGTGGACCCCAAGCTGTTGGAAACCTACGCGAAGCTGGGCATTCCGCTGAAGGAACAGATGATCCTTGCCGGGGTTGAAGGGGCCGATGCGGGCCGCAAGGTGGCTGTCGATGCGGTGTTTGATTCCGTGTCGTTGGGCACCACCTTCAAGGATGAGCTGAAGAAGGCGGGCGTTATCTTCTGTTCCATCTCGGAAGCGGTGCAGGACCATCCTGAATTGGTGAAAAAATACCTTGGGTCTGTGGTGCCGCAAAATGACAACTACTTCGCGGCACTGAATTCGGCGGTATTTTCGGACGGTAGTTTCGTGTTCATCCCGGCTGGTGTGAAATGCCCGATGGAATTGTCGACCTATTTCCGCATCAACGCCGAAAATACGGGCCAGTTTGAACGCACGCTGATTGTGGCGGAAAAGGGCGCGTCTGTCAGCTATCTGGAAGGGTGCACCGCGCCCAAGCGCGACACCACGCAGCTGCATGCGGCCGTGGTCGAGATTGTCGTGCTGGAAGATGCGGATGTGAAATATTCCACTGTGCAGAACTGGTTTCCCGGTGACGAAAACGGCAAGGGCGGGATTTACAATTTCGTCACCAAACGCGCCGATTGCCGCGAGGACCGCGCGAAAGTGATGTGGACGCAGGTGGAAACCGGCAGCGCCATTACATGGAAATACCCGTCCTGCATTCTGCGCGGCGATGACACGCAAGGCGAGTTCTACTCGATCGCTATTGCCAATAACTGGCAGCAGGCCGATACAGGCACGAAAATGGTGCATCTGGGCAAGAACACGCGCTCGCGCATCGTGTCCAAGGGGATTTCGGCAGGACATGCGCAAAACACCTATCGCGGGCTGGTGTCGATGCACCCCAAGGCCACGAATTCGCGCAACTACACGCAATGCGACAGTTTGCTGATTGGCGACAAATGCGGCGCGCATACGGTGCCCTATATCGAAGTGCGCAATGCATCCAGCCGCGTGGAGCATGAGGCGACGACCAGCAAGGTGGATGACGACCAGCTGTTCTATTGCCGGAGCCGCGGCATGGACGAAGAAGAAGCGGTGGCGCTGGTGGTCAACGGGTTCTGCAAGGAAGTGCTGCAGGAATTGCCGATGGAATTCGCCATGGAAGCGCAGGCGCTGGTTGCGATTTCGCTGGAAGGGTCGGTGGGCTGATGGGGTCTGCGTGGTTCAGGCCACGGGCAGACGGCACCGGCGCAAGACCAGCGGATTGGCGGGGTTGGGCCGCGATTGCTGCTTATGTGTCGGGGTTGGTCCTGCTGGTGCTTCTAACATTTGACGGGCAGCGCGCTGTGCCGATTGCGGTGGTGACATTCATCGGAATGAGCACAACCTTGACGGCGGGTTTCGTGGTCTTTGTGTGGGCGCAGGTCCAGCGCTTCAAGAAGGAGTTGGGGTCATGATCCCGCCTGGCGTTGACGGGCGCTGCATGCGGGCCGCGCTGGCACGCAAGGCCCAAAGCTGGCCGTGCACAAGGGATAAGGGCAATGCCGCACCGGGCATTGATCTGGATTAAAAGGTGGTGGCCGAGCCGATGCTGAAGGTGTCGATCTGTGAATCTGCCGTGACAATCGAATGAGGGAATGAACATGTTGGAAATCAAGAACCTGCACTGCGAACTAGAAGACGACTCAGAAGTGAAAATCCTGAAGGGGCTGTCACTGACCATCAACCCCGGCGAAGTGCATGCCATCATGGGGCCGAACGGGTCGGGCAAATCGACGCTGTCTTATGTGTTGTCAGGGCGCGACGGGTATGACGTAACCGAAGGCAGCGCCACGCTGGAAGGTGCAGATTTGCTGGAGATGGAGCCAGAGGAACGCGCCGCCGCCGGGTTGTTTCTGGCGTTTCAATACCCTGTGGAAATTCCCGGCGTGGGCAACATGACCTTCCTGCGCACGGCCGTAAACGCGCAGCGCAAGGCGCGCGGCGAGGATGAACTGTCAGCGGGCGAGTTTCTGAAGATCATCCGCGCGAAAGCCAAGGAGTTGCAGATTGACGCCGATATGCTGAAGCGCCCTGTCAATGTGGGCTTTTCGGGCGGCGAGAAGAAGCGCAACGAAATCCTGCAAATGGCGATGCTGGAACCCAAGATGTGCATTCTGGATGAAACAGATTCCGGTCTGGACGTGGATGCCATGAAACTGGTGTCTGACGGGGTGAATGCGCTGCGCGATGCGGGGCGCTCGTTTCTGGTCATCACGCATTACCAACGTTTGCTGAACCACATCAAACCAGATTTCGTCCATATCATGAGCGAGGGGCGAATCATCAAATCGGGCGGGCCGGACCTGGCGCTGCAGGTTGAGGAAAACGGCTATGCCGATCTGTTGGCGGAGGCAGGCTGATGATGCCACGGGCGAAACTTAAGGCGCAAAAACAGGATGCGGCGCAGGCGCTTGCGGGCGCGCTGAATGTGCCGCAGGGCGGTGGCTGGGCTACCCTTGCACGCAACGGGGCCAAGGCGCGGCTGCTGGATATGGGCATGCCACTCAAGCGTGACGAATACTGGCGCTACACGGACCCGCGGGAGTTGACCGCGCAACAGCCCCGTCCCGCCAAGGTTCTGAGCGTGACAGATGAAGACCCGGTATTTTCAGCGTTTGACCGTGTGAAACTGGTGTTTGTGGACGGGGTTTTTGACAAGGCAGCGTCTGATGATCTGGCGCTGGCGGGGGTGGAAATCAGCCTGCTTGAAGATGCCGCGCGCGCTGATCTGCATTGGGCGCAGGATATTTACGGCAAGCTGGAAGCGCGCGGTCAAACGCCCGTGGAACGCCCTTTGGCCGCGTTCAACACGGCATTTGCGCAAAAAGGCGTTCTGATCCGGGCAACGGGCAAGGCCACAAAGCCGGTCGCGCTGGTTTATCTGCGCAGCAGTGATGCGGCGGATGCTGTCATGCACCATGTCGTGCGTGTCGAACAGGGTGCGGAACTGACCTTGTTGGAAAACGGCCCTGTGGCCGCGCGCTGCAATCAGGTGATGGAAGTTGACATCGCCGATGGCGGCACGCTGCACCATGTGCGCACCCAGGGGCGCGACCATGACCGCGCTGGCAGTGCACATGTGTTCGCGCAGATGGGGCAGGGGGCGCAGCTGAAATCCTTCACCCTGACCGCGAATGGCCGGCTTGTGCGCAACGAGGCCATGATCTGGCTGGACGGACAGGGCGGGTCGGCGCATATTGCAGGCGCCACTGTAGGGGATGGGGCGTTCCATCATGATGACACTGTGTTCATCGCCCATTGCGCGCCCGATTGTGAAAGCCGACAGGTGTTCAAGAAAGTGTTGCGCAACGGGGCTGTCGGCGTGTTTCAGGGCAAGATTCTGGTGGAACAAGCGGCCCAGAAAACTGACGGCTACCAGATTAGCCAAGCGTTGCTGCTGGATGAAAATGCGCAGTTTCTGGCCAAGCCGGAACTGGAAATCTATGCCGATGACGTGAAATGCAGCCATGGTTCAACCTCGGGGGAGATTGATCCTGCGCAGCTGTTCTACCTGCGCGCGCGCGGTGTGCCGGAGGGCAAGGCAAAAATGTTGCTGGTGCTGGCCTTTCTGGCTGAAGCGCTGGAGGAAATTGCCGACCCCGACCTGGCAGAGGATTTGCGCGTGCGCATGGAAAACTGGCTGCAGCGCCATTCCTGAGGCGCGCGTCATGTGCAATCGGATGGGGGCGCTGCCCCCCGAGCCACGGCCCTTGCGGGCCGTAGCCCGTCCCCCGGGATATTTTGACCAGACTGAAAACATGCCAGAAAGACGGATAGCGCCATGTCCTTGAGCGTGAATATTGCACGAAGCTATCGTCGGCCCGATCTGGTCGTGCGCGCGATGGTCCGGCAGGGGTTGCGCGAACCGCAGGTGCTGTTTTTCAATGCGCTTGCCTGTGGTTTGATCTTCGTTGCGCAATGGCCGCGCCTGTCGCGGGAGGCGACGCTTGACCCCTCGGTGACATTCGAGCAGCGTATGGGCGGCGCGTTGTTTGCAGTCATGTTCCTGTTGCCGTTGATTTTATATGGTCTGGCGGCAGTGATGCAGGGTGTGTTGCGTGTCGCGCGGGTGACTGTGCCCGGGATTCGGGTGCGGCTGGTGCTGTTTTGGTCGTTATTGGCCGTGACGCCGCTGATGTTGGTGCACGGCGGTTTGCTGGCGTTTATGGGGCCTGTTGGCGCAGTGCAGGCTTTCGGGTTTGTCGTGGCTGTGGCTTTCATCTACATAACGGGGCGGGGGTTGCGTGAAGTGATCCGGCTTGGGCCTGCGGGCGCAGACATACCTTGAAGATAGTGAGCACGAAGGGACACCCGTGATGCAATTGAATGCTGCCGCCATCAGCGCATTGGTGCGTCTGACACTGACCCGGCCACGCGAGGCTGCGGCACGCCTGATCGCGCTGGATGTGCCTGATGATGCGCGTTGGTTGGGGTTTGTCATTGTTGTGGTGTTGAGCGTGCTTCTGGGACAGGCGTCTGTGCTGTTGATGGAAGACGGCGAGGGCATGGGTGGCGGGCTGCTGTTCATGGCGATGGTGCAAACCTCGATGTTGCTGGGCATGGTGGTTGCGGTTCAGGGTGTGGGCCGTGCGCTGGGGGGGACGGGCAGTTTTCCTGATACCTTGTTGTTGTTGGCGTGGTTGCAATTTGTGATGCTGGTCGTGCAGTTCGTACAGATTGTGGCCCTGCTGTTGGTGCCGCCCCTGTTTGGTGTGATCACGTTGTTGGCGTTGGTCGTGTTTATGTGGTTGCTGACCAATTTCGTGCTGGTTCTGCATGGGTTCACATCTGGTGTGAAGGTGTTTGCGGGGATCATCTTGTCATTTTTCGGGGTGGTGATGGTGCTTGCATTCTTGCTGACAATGCTTGGTTTTGGTCCGGGGGGGGCGGTTTGATGTTCAATATCGATGCGGTGCGCGCGGATTTTCCGATTTTGGCGCGCCAGGTGAACGGCAAGCCGCTGGTCTATCTGGACAGTGGGGCGTCTGCCCAGAAGCCGCAGGTGGTGATTGACGCCGTTACCCGTGCCTATGCGGAAGAATATTCGAATGTTCACCGGGGGCTGCATTACCTGTCAAATCTGGCCACGGATAAATATGAGGGGGTGCGCCACAAGTTGCAGCGGTTTCTGGGGGCCGCCCATGAAGATGAGGTGATCTACACCACCGGCACCACACAGGGCATCAACCTTGTGGCCTATGGCTGGGCCATGCCGCGGTTTGAGGCGGGTGATGAAATTGTGCTGTCCATCATGGAGCATCACGCCAATATTGTTCCGTGGCATTTTCTGCGCGAACGCCACGGTGTGGTCCTGAAATGGGTCGACACAGAACCTGACGGCAGCCTTGACCCGCAAGCGGTGATTGACGCCATGGGTCCGCGCACCAAGCTTGTTGCCGTCACGCATATGTCCAATGTGTTGGGCACAGTGGTGGATGTTCAGGCGATTTGTGCGGGCGCGCAGGCGCGCGGTGTCGCGGTGCTGGTCGACGGGTCACAAGCTGCGGTGCATATGCCAGTAGATGTGCAGGCGATCGGCTGTGATTTTTATGCGGTGACCGGCCATAAGCTGTATGGTCCGTCAGCATCGGGGGCGATTTATATTCGCAGGGACCGTCAGGCGCAGATGCGCCCCTTCATCGGGGGTGGGGATATGATACGCGAGGTGACGCGCGATACAGTCACCTATAACGACCCGCCCCATAAGTTTGAGGCAGGCACGCCTGGAATTGTGCAGCAAATCGGGCTGGGGGTGGCCATTGATTACATGACAGGCATCGGTATGGACGCGATTGCCGCGCATGAAGCCAGCCTGCGCGATTATGCCATAGGCCGGTTTGCAGGATTGAACTGGTTGAATATTCAGGGAACCGCGCCGGGCAAGGGCGCGATTTTCAGCTTCACGCTGGAAGGGGCTGCGCATGCGCATGACATTTCCACAGTGCTGGACAAAAAAGGTATTGCCGTGCGCGCGGGCCAGCATTGTGCCGCCCCGCTGATGGAGCATCTTGGCCTGACTGCCACATGCCGCGCATCATTTGCTATGTATAACACGGTCGAGGACGTGGACAGGCTGGTTGAGGCGCTGGAACTGTGCCACGAGCTTTTTGCCTAGGCTGCGCAGTGCGCCGGTAATATTGCTTGGCGTCCCCCGTTTTCAGGCGCGTTCTCCCAGGTCATTGGGCAAGTTGGGGCGCGTGAAGAATGGCGGAATGTGGTGTCAGTCTGCTCTTTCATTTCCTGAAAATCTACAGTATGGATTTCACAGAAAGACGCACCCATAGCTCAGCTGGATAGAGCGCTGCCCTCCGAAGGCAGAGGTCAGAGGTTCGAATCCTCTTGGGT
>NZ_JBQTCF010000054.1:0-13947 GCF_052379845.1 Roseinatronobacter sp. NSM
CCCCCCCGTCCACTTCCGGTATCAAACCCTAGGTATCAGTATTAAAACGTAGGTTACAGCACATGGCTTCGGGCGACTTCCGAATTATCTACAGCACATTGCCATGAGCATGATGCGGGAAGAAAAATATCGTCTTATCAACGATCGTGAAACTGAAGGCGCTAGATCAGGTTGCGCAAAAGTGGGAACCGGTTTTGCGAAAAAAGACACGCGAAAGCATAAGATTAGAGTGGGTCGCGTGAATGCGAATAAACGCGACACGCTAAGCGCAGCCGCAGCCAGCCGCAACCTGACGGGCCATACCCCCTGAACCCGGCATGGCAGCGCTTATTTACGTTAACCTTTCACGCCGGACGAAATCATCACCGCTTCGGTCACGCGCCGCTGGAACACCAGATAGGCCAAAGCCACCGGCATCGCGGCCAACAGCGCAACCGACATCACGCGGGCATATTGCACGCCGAACGTATCTTGCACCTGGGTAATGCCCACGGGGATCGTCATCGTAGGTTCACTGGTTGCAACAAGGAACGGCCAGAAAAAAGCATTCCACGCGCCGATGAAGGTGATGATCGCCAAAGCCGCCGTAATGCCCCAGTTCAAAGGCAGATAGACCTTGAACAGCAGCGTATATTCGCCGCCACCGTCCAGCAGAACCGCTTCGCGCAATTCGCGCGGCACCGCGTCGAAGAATTGCTTGTAAACGATGATCACCACCGGCACGATCAATTGCGGCAGGATAATCCCGCCCCAAGTATTGATCAGCCCCATATCGTTCATCAGAATGAACTGCGACACAACCAGCGCCTGTGCCGGAATCATGAAACTGGCCAGCACAACCCAATATAGCAATTTCCGGCCCGGAAAACGCATCTGCGAAATCGCATAGGCGCACATCATGCTGGTGATGATGGTCGCAACCGTGATAATCACTGCCGTGCCGATCGAATTCCAGTACCAAGTCAGCAGACGCGTGTTGAAGATCGCATCGATATAGCTGTTGAAGTTGAATTCATCCGGCACCAGACCAGCACCCGAACTGACCACCCTTGATTCCGACCGCAGCGATGTGATGATCGCCCAGTAAAGCGGGAAGACCCAGATCGCCGCCGCCACAAGCGTGATGATAGACAGGATCGCATTTTCAACTCTGCGGGTGCTGATCATTTCCGACCTCCGATCCGGAGCAACTGGAATTGCAGCACAGAAACCACCATGATCATGACAAACAGCACCAGCGCCACCGCAGAGGCATAGCCGCCCTGATTAAGCTGGAATGCCTCACGATAGACCATAAGCAAAAGCACATAGGATTGGTTGAACGGCCCGCCCTGACTTAGCAGATAAACCTGATCAAAAAGCTTGAGCTGCAGGATCAGTTGCAGGGTTAGCACCAATGTCGTGACCGGCCAAAGCAAAGGCCATGTCACACGCATGAATTGCTGGCGCGGGGTGGCGCCATCAAGGGCGGCGGCCTCGTATAATTCCTTGGGGATGTTGCGCAGGCCGGCGATGAACAAAAGCACGTTGAAACCGTTGGTCCACCAGATCGTCACAACCGCAATGGTTGGCATGACCCAATGTGGATTGCGGAATACCGGCATGGGACGGCCGATAACCGCCTCGATCAGGGGTTGGACGATGCCGAATTGCACATCCATCATCCAAGCCCAGACTTCGGTTACAACCGAAACCGGCAGGATATAGGGCAGAAAGAACGTCGCCAGGACCAGCGCCTGAATCCGGCCCTTCAGCCTGTTGACCATCAAGGCGATGCCCAGCGCGATGGCCGTTGTCGGCACGACCGTCAGCGCGACAAAATAGATATTGTTGTAAAGCGATGTGTAAAACAGCCGGTCCGAAAAAAGGCGACGGAAATTGTCCAGTCCAACCCATTCGCCATCACCGATCAGCGGCGCATTGGTAAAGCTAAGCTGGATCACCTTGAACGTTGGGTAAAGGAACACCAGCAAAAAAATCGCCAGAAAAGGCGCAATCAAACTGAAGGCAATCAAGTTTTGCCTCAGACGTTTTTTTCCACGCATTGCCACGGCCGTTTTCCTTGTATTCGGGAAATCCCGCGCGGCAATTCTGCCGCACGGGAAAAGGCATATGGTCAGATCAGCGGATCAACCGCTGCAGTTCCATCTGCATCTGTGACACAGCGTCCTCGGGCGACAGGAAACCATGCATCGCAGGCCCAATCACATTGACAGCCGCATCATAGACCGGCGAGGCGACACCCGCGATTTCCGAACGCGGGTCGAAAAACGCCGTATCGGCCAGACTCGCATAGGTCGCATTCGGTTCCATCGCCTGATATTCATCGCTTTCCGCGACAGGGCGATAGGCCGGGATATGGCCTGCATCGGCCCATGCAATCGCATTGCGCTGCATCCAGCCAATCACCGTCATCACGGCTTCGCGGCGTTCAGGGTCCATCTGCTGATCGCTCTGAATCGGAATGGCAAAGGCGTGGCTGTCGGCCCATGTGGCCAATTGATCCATCATTTGCGGCACCTGCACGGCCCCCCAGTCAAAGCCCAGCGATCCGCCATTCGCCAGATCGTTCAGCGTCGGCACTTCCCACACACCGTTCAGATGAAATGCCGATTGACCGGATGTGAACAAAGCGACAGACGCAGGGTATTCCGCTTGTTCGGGCTGCCAACCCTGTTCGCCCCAATTTGCCATGACCTCGATCGCGCGCTGTGCCTTGGCGGCATTGTCGCCAGGCAGGACTTGACCATCAACGATAAGTTCACCGCCTTGCTGGCCAAACAATGTGTAGAACACACGCCAGATCCCGCCCGGTCCGCCAGTCTGGTAAGAAATCGGCGCGCGAGAGCCTTGTTCGATCGTATAGGCCACAGCGCGTTCGAAATCCTCAAGGCTGTTGATGCCAGTCAGGATGCCGTTGTCATCCAGAAAATCACTGCCTTCGAGAAAGTTTTTATTGTAGTAAAGTACGATGGAATGGATATCGAAGGGCACTGCATAAAGCGTCCCATCGGCGTCAGAGGCAGCATCGACCGCCGCGTCAAAGAAATCACCAATGTCCAGACCTGCGGCTTCCAGATCGGCATCGGTGATTTCGGTCAGCACGCCTTCTTGCAAGGCCAGTGGCAGGCGCGACAGGTGATAGGTCATGATGTCAGGCCCCTGCCCGACAGCAGCAGATGTCCGCACGCGGGTATAGAACGGCACCCCCCATTCCGATGTCGTGGGCGAGATATTGATGTCGGGGTGTTCGGCATTGAACTGGTCGATCATGGCCCGCATCCGGACACCGTCGCCACCCCCCAAGAAATCCCACCATGTGATTTCAGTCTGCGCACTTGCCGGCAAAGCCGCCAGCGACACCGCAGAAGCTGCCAAGATTGAAACCAATCTGTTCATGTCGTCCTCCCGTTAAATTCTGATAGGTCCGCCAGCGGCGCCGCCGCAGGCAGACAGGTTCAGCGCAGGCGTCGTCCGTCGGGATCGAACACCATTATATCCGCGGGATTGGCTGTCAGGTGGATGACCCGCCCTTCCAGCATTTCGCGGATGCCGCGACGTTCCACGACCAACGGGCGACCGCCGGCCAGCCGTGTATGCAAATAAGATACGCCCCCCAGTTCCTCGGACATCTCGACTGTGGCAGACAGGCCGGTTTCAGCCGGGTTAAGGCATTCGGGCCGGATGCCAATCATCACAGGCGTTCCGTCCGCCAGGCCCGGACCCGTCGTTTTTGCCCCCAGCGTGACATTTTCTTGCCCGTCAGGTCGCACTATCAGGCGGCCTTCGGCCTGCCCGACCACCTTGGCGGGGATGAAGTTCATCGCAGGCGACCCAATGAAACCCGCCACAAACTGGTTGTCGGGATCATCATACAGATGCAAAGGTGCGCCCGCCTGCTGCACATAGCCTGATTTCAGAACAAATATCTTGTCAGCCAGCGTCATCGCCTCGACCTGATCATGGGTGACATAAATCATGGTCGCGCCGATTTCACGGTGCAGGCGGGCAAGTTCCAGCCGCATTTGAACGCGCAATTCGGCATCAAGGTTCGACAGGGGTTCATCGAACAAAAACACCTTGGGTTCGCGCACGATGGCCCGCCCGATTGCAACCCGCTGGCGTTGCCCACCGGAGAGTTGCGACGGCTTTTTGTCCAGTTGGTCCCCCATTTTCAGGATTTCTGCGGCGGCATGGACCTTTTCCTTGATCACTGCCCCCTTGGCGCGCGCCAAGCGCAGACTGAAGGCCATGTTTTCAAACACGCTCAGATGCGGGTAAAGCGCATAGTTCTGGAACACCATTGCAACCCCACGATGCGCGGGTTCTTCATGGGTAACGTCGCGGCCCTCAATCTCAATCTTGCCGCCGGTGGTTTCCTCCAGCCCTGCAATCATCCGCAGCAAGGTTGATTTGCCACAGCCCGATGGGCCGACAAAGACCGAAAAGGCCCCCTTCGGCACGTCGATGGACACGTCATGGATGACCTTGACGGCACCAAAGGCCTTTTCAACATTATGCAATCTGACGCCGGTCATATGTTTCCCCCCTTCAGGACACATCAAGCCGGACAAGGTGATAGGACAAAGGCGCGATCTTGCCCCTCAGCGCCCCGTCCTCGACCCCCAGCCCGCTGCCTTTGTGCGGCGATACGGCATCTGGCCGGTCCGGTCCGTTGACCGCGCGCAGATCATGGCCCTCCATCACGCGGTGGTCGATCAGCCGCGCCCCGCCAAATCCGCTCAGCGCCATGTCCAGATCGGCAGTCTCGGTCAAATGGCGGTTCAGAATGAACAGGCTGACCGTCCCCGCCGCGCGGTCATGGGTCGCGGCGATGTCCATGTAGGATACGTCATCGGCCACGCTGCAATCATAGGTTGGACCATCGACCGCAACGCGCAGCGCCTCGCCACGACCATAAAGCGAGGCGAACTGATAAGGGTAATAAATCGTCTGCCGCCACGCTGGCCCACCCTTTTCAGCGCGGATCGGCGCGATTACGTTGACCAACTGCGCAATACAGGCGATTTTCACCCGATCCGAACGGCGGATGAATTCATTGATCAGCCCGGCAACGAACAGCGCATCCTCGAAATTGTAATCTTCTTCCAGCAGGGCCGGTGCCTCTGGCCAATCCCAGTTCTGGACATTTGTCATGTCCTGTTCGCGGATGTGATACCAGACGTTCCATTCATCAAAGCAAATAAACACATCATTCTTGGCGCGCTTCTTGGCCTTGACATAGTCGATGACCCCGCCGATGGCCTGAATATAGCGGCCGGTTTCCTCGATCTTGCCAAAGTAATTCAGCGTGTCGTGGCTGGAATTGCCGAAATACTTATGCAGTGAAATGTAATCGACGTTTTCATAGCATTCTTCCAGCACCTGCCGTTCCCATTCGGGATAGGTCGGCATCTGGTCGTTGGAACTGCCACAGACGATAGTTTCCAGCGTCTTGTCGAACCCTTTGACCGCTTTGGCTGCGTTATTGGCAAGACGGCCATATTCGATGGCCGGTTTCTGCCCGGTTTGCCAAGGGCCGTCCATCTCATTGCCCAAGCACCACATCTTCACGTTGTAAGGGTCTTCTACACCGTGGCTACGGCGCAGGTCGGACCATGTTGTGCCGCTGGGATGGTTGACATATTCCACGAATTCGCGGGCTTCCTGCAAACCGCGTGTCCCCAGATTGATCGCCAGCATCATGTCGATCCCGGCCTTTTCAGCCCAGATGGCGAATTCGTTGATGCCGACCTGATTGGTTTCTTTCGACCGCCACGCAAGATCAAGCCGGACAGGGCGGTCGTCCTTCGGGCCAATCCCGTCCTGCCAGTCATAGGCAGAGACGAAGTTGCCACCCGGATAGCGGATCGCGGGAATTTTCAGGTCCTTGACCATTTCCAGCACGTCACGCCGGAAACCGTGTTCATCGGCTGTGCTGTGCCCGGGTTCGTAAATACCGGAATAAATCGCGCGGCCCATATGTTCGATGAACGCCGAATAAAGCCGCGGGTCGATGCTGCCGATCCGGAAATCACGATGAAGATTGGCACGGATTTTCATGTCCTTGATGTCCTTTTGAAAGTAAAATTCATGACCGGCGCCTTTCGTCTTGCCTGTTTCATCGGATCGCCACGTCAAAGCGCATTGATCTGCACCGGCACATCGGGCCTGCGCGCCGCCTGATGCAGCGGATTGCTTAGCGGCAGGCCAAAGCCGGACAGGGTCAGGGTGGTCATGTCCCCGATAGTGGCGCTGGACGTGATGCCCCCGCCCAGCGCGATGACCAGAATGTGCAATTGTCCGGGCTGGCACAGGCTGCCCGACGCAAAGTGATCACGCTCCAGACGTGTGATCACAGCTTTCAAACCGTCCTGACCTGTCGAAACAGATATATCGGTGATCGCATCTGCATCTGTGACAAGCCGCAAGCTGCCACGGATCCTCTCTGGCAGCGTGGCCAGCACCAATTCGGGGCCAAGCCCAAGGGGCCGCAATCCGCCTTGGGCCATTGACGCATAGCTTTGCGTGGTCAGGATCCGATCGGAAAAATCATTCGCCATGGCACAACCGATCCGGAACGGCGTTCCGCTGTCACTGACAATATAGACCACCGCAACCGACGGCCCTGTGCCGCGATCAAGCGTGCGATCATTCACCAGCAGGGCCATTCCGGGCGCGCCAATCGCACGGCCATCGCCCTTATAGGTCCAGGCCGTGGCGACGGCACTGGCAGTTTCCACGAAGCCCGCATCGTTCAGGATGGCGCCGGACAAAAACATCTGTGTCGGATCAGGATGATGGATCGGGGCCAACACCCGCCCCTGGGCCAGCGCGCCCTCGACATCCACTGCACCACCAAGCCCCAACTTAGCGATACGCTGTTTCAGGGTGATACTACGGTTCGCGCAATCACGGGCAAGGTCATAGGTGCTGGCACAATCGCAGATGACAAAAGCCTCTGTTCCTTCGCGGGCGACAACGTGAAGCATTCCATCCTCGGCGCGGATCTGGGACAGGAGCATCTCAGCCCCTCGGACAGGCGGAAACGGTCATGAGCAGCATGAAATCCGGCATAGACACCCCTCCCCCTGTGTCGCGCCGGGCGCTTTGCCGTGGCAGGCGCCCTATCTTGCCGGTAGTTAACACCGCCGGCTGGTCCCTTTTGGTAGGAACCAAGGGCTATTCAGGTCAAATAATGATTTCAGGAATGTTTATACCTCAAATGGTATATCAGAACTCTGCCGCGCCGACCTTCTGCGCGTTAAGATGTTTCAGCAACATTTGGTGGATGGCAGCACTGGCCGCAGGCAATTCATAGCCGCGCAGGGTAACCAGCCCGTAGGGAACAACCGCCATTTTATGGTCCACCCCCAGCGTTTCGATCTGTCCCGACAAACCATCGGGGCCAGCGTAAAAATCCGCCACCGCCCGCGATACAGGCGCAATTGCGTTGGTGCGGGTCACAATGGCCAGCATCATCATCAGCGAATTGGTATTCACCACGCGGTTTGGCGGGCGGTAATCATGTTCCAGCAAATACCGATCCACAGTGTAGCGCTGCAATCCCCCAGGCGGCTGCATCACCCAATCATACTCAAGACAATCCTGCAGGCTGGCATTCGAACGCCCCACCAAAGGGTGCCCCTTGCGCACAATCAGGCTGACTGGTTCATCCCCGATCAAATGCATCTTCACAGCGCTTCCATCCAGCCCGGGCAACACACGCCCAAGGTAAAAATCAAGGCTGCCCCCAAGCAAACGCTCGGCCAGTTTGTCGCTGGTATCGACATCGATCATGATGTCGTGGTCAGGATAAAGGATGCGCGCCTCGCGGATCACCGGCAGGACAAGTTCAATCGCGGGGCCCGTAACAGCGCCGATATTCACCGATCCGCGCTGGCCACTGCCGATTTCTGCAATATCGCGTCCGGCATCATCCAGCGTGCGCAGCATCCAGCGGGCACGCTCGCCCAGTAATGTCCCGACCGCATTCATCGTCACACCACGCGGGTGCCGCTGATAAAGCTTCATGCCAATGATCCGCTCGATCTCGGCCAACAAGCGCGATGCAGCGGGCTGGCTGATGGCAATTTGCGCCGCAGCGGCGCTGATCTGCCCGGTATCGTCCAGCGCCGCCAACAGACGCAGATGCGTCAGCTTCAACCCCTGCCGGATCAAGATATCCTTCTTGGTGCCCTCAAGTTCCATCAACCGCCGCCCCCTGATTTAGTTATATATCGTAAAAGATATATCACCCCACGAGCAACTGATTTGACCGGAATGCCAACCACGCCCTACTGAGTGAAGGTAAGGTGGATCACACTCTTTCGGGATAACAGATATGGTATTTCCCCCCGCACCATGACCCCGCAAATTGCGCGCGCAAGAACAGAGGCCCTCGACCTTTACATCAACTGTGCTTACATTTTTATCGGATCGGTGAAACCATGCCGTCGGCTGCAACCTTCGGCAAAGCAATTGGAAAGAGACAACATTGACCAACCCTAAAGCAGTTCTGATCGACCGCCATCCCGGCCGTTCTACCCAAACCATCGGCCTTGCCCTGGAGATCGGCACCGATCCGGCCCTTATCCACGAGCCTTCGGTGGGCGTGGTCGGCACCAAAGGCGATAGCCAATGCTATCTGGGCGTTGCCGCCAAGGTAGAAGCCATCCATCAGGCTCTGAAATCCCGCATCGGGACCGGGTCCGGTCAGTTGAGGTTTCGGCTGGTTCAGCCGGAATTCACAATCGCAACCTCGGACGGCATGCGCAACGGCACGCCAGAAATGCGTTACTCCCTGATCGGGCGCGAGGTGACGCAAGATGCCTTGTGCGAACATTTCAGCGCAACCGGCCTCGCGGGTGCCATTGCCGTGGTCGCCTGTGACAAACCGCCCGTCGGCACACTTGCGGCCATGCTGGAGCACAACCTGCCGTCCATCATCATGTCAGATGGTCCAATCCGCCCCGGAACCGACCCAAAAACCGGCGAAAAGCTGGATATCGTCAGTGCCTTTCAGGTGGCAGGCCACCCTGACCCGGAATATCGCCACCACATCGCCTGCCATGCCTGCCCCGGCTTTGGCAGCTGCGGCGGCATGTTCACATACAATACCATGCAAACCTTTATCGGCGTGCTGGGCATGCAGCCCTTGCATATGGTGGCCCCCCCGTCGGACGATCCACGCCGACTGACTGAGTTTCCCGATGAACTGGTCACGCTTCTGGCACAGATGATCGAGAACGATCTCAAACCCCGCGACATCGTCGGGCGCGATTCCCTGCGCAACGCGACGATTGTAGCAATGGCTATCGGCGGGTCGACCAACGCGCTTTTGCACGCCCCCGAGATCGCGCGCGCTGCTGGTTTCGCCGATTTCTGGAAGGACATTATCACCCCCGAAGAGTTCAACCACCTTTCGCAACATGTTGTCCCGGTTCTGACCAATGCACGCCCCTATGGCAAATATTCCATGGTTGATATCGACCAGGTGGGCGGCGTGCAGATTATCGTGCGCGAGTTGCTGGAAGCGGGCCTGTTGAACGGCGATGTGCTGACTTGCACTGGCGAGACATTGGCCGAACAGGTCGCCCGCCTTGGCGCCAAGCGCGCTGATGGAGAGGTTATCTATCCTGTTGAGGCCCCCTACAAGCCAACAGGCGGTCTGCGCATGCTGGGCGGCAACCTTTCGCCCGAGTTTTCGGCCATTCTGAAGCTCGCTGGTGTTGAAGCTGGGCTGGAAAACAATCTGTTCCAAGGCAAGGCGCGCGTTTTCGACGGCCAGCAGGCCCTTCTGGATATGTTGGACCAGACGCCCGAAGCGTTCGAAGATAACGATATGATCATCGTGCGATATGAAGGGCCAAGCGGCGCACCCGGCATGCCGGAAATGCTTGACCCGACTGCGCGGATCACCACGCTATGCCGCGAACGCGGGATCGTCATTGCCCTGATGACAGATGCGCGCTTTTCCGGCGGCTCGATCGGTCTTGTCATTGGCCATGTGGGGCCAGAAGCGGCACTTGGCGGGCCGATTGCGCTGGTTGAAAATGGCGACGAAATCCTTGTTGATCTCAACACCAACGAAATCAATTGCACCCCGCTGAATGACCCGGCCATCCTGCATGCCCGCAAGGCCGCTTGGGACAAGCTGGTCGCAAGCAATGGCGGCTTCCACCCAAGCTTGCCCGCCGCTGATACGCGTCTGCTGCAACGCGCGCGACACATGGCAGTCCCTGCCATCAAAGGTGCGGGGTTGCACCCCAACCGCACTGTATGGGTGCGCAACCCCCGTGAAGCCACACCCTCCGGCTTCACCCCGCATAACAAATTTCGGTCCTAAACACACAAGGCGCTTTGAAGCGGCTCACCGCAGACCCGTCAATTGACCAATAACTCTGGGCACGGTTCCTGAACGCAATCAAGACCACAATTTTGGTGCTTCAGGAAGCTGCCCAGGGGGATGGCCGCTGTCCATTCCATCTTCGATCTGTCCGGCGACACTGTGGGACACAGCCAGTCATCGGTTCATTGCCCGGCTCAAGATGATGACGGGTAGTATTCCAACCAACACAATCAGCAATGCAGAAGTTGACGCTTCTTCAAGGCGCCCATCCTGCGCAAGGCGAAACGTGCGGATGGCAAGCGTATCGAAGTTGAACGGCCGCAATATGATCGTTGCCGGAAGCTCTTTCATGATGTCTGCAAAGACAAAAATTGCAGCTGCCAAAACGCCCCGTCGCAACAGTGGGACATGAACCCGCATCAGAACACCTGATGGGGATTCCCCAAGGTTACGGGCCGCATCATCCATGCTGTAGGGGATACGCTGGAATGCAGTGTCGACCGTTTTCAGCGCCACGGCAAGATAACGCACCACATACGCGAACATCAGCGCGACAATGGTTCCGCTAAGCAGCAAGCCTGTCGAGACGCCAAAATTTCCGCGCATGAAACTATCGACCGCATTATCGAAATAGCCCAGTGGAACCAGGACCCCTACGGCAATTACGGCCCCCGGCATCGCATATCCCATTGACGCCGCCTGCATTGCCCCGCTGATAGCCATGCCACCCTGCTGGCGGCGCGCATAACTCAGGAAAATTGCAAGACAGATCAGGATTGCCGCAGCGCCCCCTGCCAACGTGATGCTGTTGCGAATGAAGGCGAAGAAACGCGGTCCCCAGAAAGGATCGCCCGCAATGATCGACAGACGCAACAATTCACCCGCGGGCAGCAAGAACCCCAGCAGGACCGGCACAGTGCAGATCACGGCGGCCATTGTGGCCTGTCCACCGCCAAGCTGCATCCGTTTCAGCGACCGCGAACGTCCGCCGCGGTTGGTATCAAACCGTCTGCCCCCCCTAATCACGCGCTCGATGAAAAAGGCAGTTGCAACAAAGCAAACCAGCAAGGCGGCAAGTTGTGACGCCGCGACAGGCGCACCACGTCCGAACCATGTCCTGAAAATGCCCGTGGTCATGGTCTGGACCCCGAGATGCACCATTGCCCCGTATTCAGCAAGCGTTTCCATCGCCACAAAGGCTGCACCTGCCGCAATCGCAGGCCAGGCCATAGGCAGCGCCACCCGACGAAAGACCGAGGCGCGGCTGTGCCCCAGCGCGCGGGCGGAGTCCATCATGTCTTGTGACTGGCTTAGAAAAGCCGCGCGTGACAGCAAATAGACATATGGATAGAGCACCAGTGCCATCAGGAAGACCGCCCCAGGCAGCGAAGCCATCTGCGGGAACCAGTAATCGCTCCGATCCCACCCAAAGAACCCGCGCAACCATGTCTGGACAGGCCCCCAATAACTTAGCCGATCAAAATAAACATAAGCGATCACATAGGCTGGCATCGCCATGGGCAGCATAAGCGCCCATTCAAAGACGCGCCGGCCAGGGAAATCATATGCCGCCACCAGCCAACCGGTGGTCACCCCGATAATCGTCGCCAAAGTGAGGACACCACCAACCATGATAAGGGAATTCTGAACGTAAAGTGGCAATACCGTATCTGCGAGTTGCGCCCAGACCCCGCCTGATGACACGAAAACGCGGCTTAGCACCGTCACGACAGGAAGCAAAATGATGGCGATGATCAACACCGCGACTGCCGTCCAAGGTGAGAGTCGCCAGCGCGGCAGGCCCGACAGACGATGTTTCAGATCTATGGTTGACATCATGACCGGCCTTCAAAGCTGAATTCTTTTTTCACTACGCAATGTTGAGTATTATTGTCAACCATTGAGAAATAGGCTACTTCACCAGCGTGGCAGGTATTTCTCTGCCTGAATGGCCAACCCAGTGGGCGTGCTGCGCCCCAGGCAGGCATGGATCAATCAAAGGAGTTTCTCCATGTTTCGAATCGCAGCCGTTTCGACCCTCGCGCTCTGTGTTGCCGTTCCGGCATTCGCTGATGAGGTCAACCTCTACTCTTCGCGCCACTACGACACCGACTACGCCATTTTCGACGCCTTCACCGAAGCGACGGGAATCACCGTCAACCTGATCGAAGCCTCAGGCGATGAGCTTATGGCGCGTATCGACTCCGAAGGTGTTAACAGCCCCGCAGACTTGTTCTGGACAGTGGATGCTGGCCGCCTGCATACCGCAGTGGAGCGTGGCATGTTCCAGCCCATACAAAGTGATGTGCTGGACGCTGCCATCCCGGCAGACCTGCGCCATCCTGACGGACTGTTTTATGCTGTCACGACCCGTGCACGCGTTATTTACTACAATGTTGAAAACGGGCGCCCCGAGAACGTAAACACTTATGAAGATCTGGGGAACCCGGATCTGGGCCTTAGCGTTTGCATACGGACATCTTCAAACATTTATAACCTGTCACAAATGGCTGAAATGATTGAAATTCACGGCGAAGATGGCGCTGCAGAATGGGCCGAAGGCTTGCTTGGCAACCTGGCACGCCAACCACAAGGGGGCGATACTGACCAAATTCGCGGTGTTGCCGCAGGCGAATGCGATCTGGCCGTCGCCAACAGCTATTACTGGGGTCGTCTGCAAGCCTCTCAGAACCCGGCCGACCGTGACGCCGCAGCGCGCGTGCTGCCAATCTTCCCGAACCAGGATGATCGAGGGACGCATGTAAACGTTTCAGGCCTCGGCGTTCTGGCGAATGCGCCGAACCCGGAAAACGCTGTTGCTTTCCTCGAGTTTCTGGCATCGCCGACAGTGCAATCCATCCTTGCTGACCAGAACAATGAGTGGCCTGCGGTCGAAGGTGTGACAATCACAGGCCCAATGCGCGACTGGGCTGATTTCAAGCGCAGCAATACCAACGTTGCAGTATATGGAACCAATCAGGCTGCTGCTATCAGCGTGTGGGATCGCGTCGGCTTCCCCTGATGATGGCACTCACGTTGCAGTAGTCAAAGGCCAGTGCACCCGCGCTGGCCTTTGCTTGTTTGATCGACCTGCGCAGGCTCCTCCAGTCGACGGGCTGTTGATTGTCACTGAGACCTGACCCGGCATTGTCACCGAGAACTGACCCACCCGGTTATTATGTTCTGCGTGTCATGTTGGGGTCAATGCTGGTGTTTCCTTCCGTTTCTTTTTTGCCGTTTCGGAGCTGGCCTTGAAGCGGTAGCTGTCGTTTCCGGTCTCCAGGAACGAGCCATTGTGCGCCATTGATGGAGTGGATGGCTCCCGCTTCCGGCATCGCAATGTGCCATATTGGGTGCTGTGAGCATCGCCAATAAAGGGAGCCATCCATGGACAAGGTTACCACGCTCGGGATCGATCTGGCGAAATCTATGTTTCAGTTACACGGCGTTGATGCGCAAGGCTGCACTGTCTTGCGCCGTCAGTTACGGCGTAGCCAGATGCTGGAATTCTTCCAACGCTTGCCGCCCTGCCTGATCGGCATCGAAGCTTGCGGCAGCGCGCATTACTGGGCGCGCGAGCTGACTAAGTTTGGCCA
>NZ_JBQTCF010000055.1:0-12901 GCF_052379845.1 Roseinatronobacter sp. NSM
GACCTGAAGCGGACGTTGGCGCTTGGATGAAGCCCGCGCCATCGGCAGGCCGCGGGAGGGCCCGCCGATGGCGCGGCGGGCTGCGCCCTTTGCTCCGCGCCTTGGGTGACTGCTTCAGGCCCAAAAACCGCCCCTGACCGTCGCAAGCGCGTTCAGACGGCCTTCGTGCCCGCTGCCTTGGCCAGTTCGCGTTCCAGATGCTTTTGCCCTTCGGCGCGCGGAGAACTAAACCGCGCCAGCAGCAGATAGGCCACTGGCGTCAGAAACAGCGTGGCCAGCGTGGCCAGCCCCAGCCCGCCCACCACGACCCAGCCAAGGGCCTCGCGGGCCTCGGCGCCCGGGCCAGTGGACAACACCAGCGGCACGCCCCCCAGCACAGTGGATGTCATGGTCATCATCACGGGCCGCAGCCGGATGGTGGAGGCGCGCAAAATCGCGTCATGCACATGCGCCCCTTCGTCGCGCAACTGATTGGCGAATTCGACAATCAGAATCCCGTTCTTGGCCATGATGCCTACCAGCAATACCAGCCCGATCTGCGAGTATATATTCAGGCTGACGCCGGTAAACAGCAACGCAAAAGCAGCACAAGCCAGCCCCAGCGGCACCGTGACCATGACCACGACGGCTGAGATGAAACTTTCAAACTGCGCGGCCAGAACCAGAAACACCACCAGTATTGCAAAGCCGAAAACCAAGAGCAGCCCTGATGATGTTTCATCCAGTGTCGCGGCTTCGGACAGCGGCAAAAGCCGTTCATTTGGCGGCAGCACTTCAGCGGCAAGGCGTTCGGCTTCCGCCAGCGCCGCGCCCAGCGGAAAACCGGGGGCAAGGCTGGCTGTCACCTGCACGGCGCGTTGCTGGCTTTCGCGGGTCAGTTGCGGGGCCGTGGCGCGTTCCTGCAGGGAAATGAATGTCGAAATCGGCAGGATCTGGCCACTGTCGGACCGGACGAAACTTTGTTCCAGATCGCCGGGATCGCGGACAGGGGTGCGGGTGGACAGCATCTGAATGTCATAGCTGCGGTCGTCAATGAACACACTGCCCAAGGTGCTGCCGTCCAGCATGGCTTGCAACGCTTCGGCCAGACCGTCCAGATTGATGCCCAGATCGGATGCGCGTTCGCGGTCCACTTCAATGGACAACTGCGGTTGTGTGGTTTCAAAATCCAGCCGGACCTGACCAAAGCGCGGGTCTTCATTCATGCGGTCGACCAGCGCTTGGGCATTGTCGGCCAGATCGTCGTAATTGCTGCCAAGCACTGCGAAGCGCAGGCCTTGCCCCGCGCCGCGTATGCGCAGCGAATTGGGCTGGATTGCGAAGGCGCGCACCCCGATGATGTTGCGCAGGCCCGCATTGATTTGGGCTACGATCTGCTGCTGGCTGCGGTCGCGCTGGTCCCAGTCGGCCAGCGTCATGACCATGAAGGCGCGATTGTCCCCGCCGCCAAGGCCCACGATGGAAAACAGGTTCGTCACTTCGCCCGACTCGCGCAGCGGCGCAATGGTCGCTTCAATCTCGCGCACTTTGCTGTCGGTATACTCGATCGACACGCCCTGCGGGGCGGTGACACTGAGCAGGGCCGCGCCCCGGTCTTCGGGCGGGGTCAGTTCCTGCGGGATGGACTGCGCGGCAAACCACCCCGATGCGGCGAATACAAGCGCTGCGCATATCACCACCGCAGGCATGGCCAACGCGCGTTCCAACAAGTCCTGATAGCGCCGCGCCAGCCAGTCGCCAAAGCGGGCAACCGGGCCGGGCGCTGCGCGCGTGTCAGCTGATCGCAACAACCGGCTGGCCAGCACCGGGCACAGCGTCAGCGCAACAACCGATGACAGCAAAACCGCCATGGCCAGCGTGAAGCCGAATTCCCGAAACAACCCGCCCGCCTGTCCGGGCAGAAACGACAGCGGAATGAACACAGCCGCAAGGGTGGCGGTTGTTGTGACCACAGCAAAAAACACCTGACGGGTGCCCAGCACAGCGGCGGCGCGCGCGCCCATGCCCTGCGCGCGCCTGCGCACAATGTTTTCCAGAACCACAATCGCATCATCCACCACCATTCCGGTGGCCAGAACCAGTGCCAGCAGGGTCAGAATATTGATGGAAAACCCCACCAGATAGACAGCGGCCACTGTGCCCACCAACGCAATCGGCAGCGTGACCGCAGGTATCAATGTTGCACGCGCATCACGCAAGAACAGGTAAATCGTGGCCACCACAATCAGCAGCGCAATGGTTAATGTCTTGGCCACTTCGGTGATGGCACCGCCCACGAATGTGGCTTCATCCGAGGTGATGAAAATGCGCACGTCATCGGGCAGGATATCTTGCAATTCCTCGACTATGGCGGTGACATTGCGCGAAATATCCAGTGTATTGCTTTGGGCCTGCCGGATAATGCCCATGCCAATGCCGGTTTCGCCATTGGCCCGCAGGATGGTTTCCCCCGGCGCAGGGCCAAGCGTGACGGATGCAACCTGCCCCAGCCGCACGTCATTGCGCAAAACCAGCGCTTCAAACGCTTCGGGGGTTTGCACATTGGCGGTGGTGCGCACCTGAATGCTCTGGCGTTCATTCGACAATGAGCCCGCGGGCACGTCAAAGGACACATTGCGCAGGGCTGTGCGAATATCGGCCAGGTTCAGGCCCCGTGCGGCCAGTTCCAGCATGTCGATATCCACGCGGAAAATGGCATCACGCGCGCCGAACACCTGCAAATCCGCGACACCGGGGGCAGAAATCAGCCGGTCCTCGACCAGATCTTCGACCAGTCGCGTCAGGTCCTGAACCGAGCGTGTGCGCGATGTGACGCTGATGCGCATCACGGCATCTGAATCGGAATCCGCCTTGATGATACGCGGTTCGCCCACGCCATCGGGCAGGGCGTTTCTGATGCGCCCGATCGCGTCGCGGATATCGGTTGCGGCCACGTCAATATCGGTTGAATCACTGAATTCCGCCACAACCTGCGACCGTCCGAACCGCGAGGATGAGGAGATGTTCTGCACCCCCGCCACGCGCCCCACGCCGCCTTCAATACGGCTGGTGATTTCGCGGTCAATGGTTTCCGGCCCGGCCCCGTTGAACTGGGTTGTGACCGTCACCACGGGGCGGTCCACATTGGGCAATTCGCGCACTTCGACTGCGAACAGGCCCGCCAGACCGGCAATGACAATCAGCGCGCTGAACACAAAGGCCAGAATGGGCCGCCTGACAAACAACGCAATGCCCGATTGTGCGACCTTGCGCATTTCGGCGTCATCAGGGGGGGCGGGCATCTGACTTTCTGGCTGGATGCGGTCCATTCAATCACTCTTGCTAGATATCAGGGGGAGTCTCTGGCTGTTCGGCGTCTGGCAGCGGGGTATGCGCGATGTCTGAATCGGATGGTGTGGCCGGTGCCGCGCGCATTTCGGCAATGTCGACATCTGCGCCGGGGCGCAGGTTCTGCACCCCTTCCAGCACCACCTTGTCGCCCGCTGACAGGTCCGCGCGCACCAAAACAGCATCGTCGCGGCGCTGGATGATCTCAACTCCGGCGCGGCGCGCGCGGTTTTCATTGTCCAGTGCCCAGACAAACGCCCCGCGCCTGTCCCATTGAATGGCCAGCGGGTCGACAACAGGGTAGTCTTCCCCCGGCAGTGGCATCGTGATCCTGAAGGCCATGCCGGGGCGCAGGCGGTCGCCGTCATTGTCAATTTCCCCCTGAATGCGCAATGTCCGGTTTCCCTGATCGACGCGCGCATCAATGGCACGCACGCGGCCCGTCAAGACTTCGGTGGGGCGCGACAGGGGGCTTGCTTCAAGCGTGTCGCCCGCGCTGACCAGTCCGACGAAGCGTTCGGGCACGTCAAAATTGACCAGAAGCTGGCTGCGGTCATCAATTTGCACCAGTTCGGTATTGGGGGTTATCTGGTTGCCCGGTTCCAGCGCGATAAGGCCAATCCAGCCCGAAACAGGCGCAACAATCTGGCGGCGGCGCAATTCCAGCTGGGCATCGCGCAGGTCCAGTTCCGCGCGGTTCAGCGCCAGTTCCGCGTCATCAATCTGCACCTGCGTTGCCGACCCGCTGTCGCGCAATTGCGCGACGCGTGCAGCACGCGACCGGGTGTCGCGCAAGCCAAGTTCGGCGCGCGCAAGGGCCAGTTCCTGAACCTCGGAATTCAGTTGGGCGATACGGGTGCCCGCCTCGACCCAATCGCCTGATGACACGGTGACATCTTCAAGCGTGCCCGCCACTTCTGGTGTCACTGTGACGCTACGCAGGGCCTGTGCGGTGCCAATGGCCACCAGTCGTTCGCCTGCGGTCGCGGTCACCACCTCTTGCGCGATGACGCGGGTTGCGCCGCCGCCCTGAAAGCGTGGCCCGCCCCCCGCGTTGCTGCCATCTGCTGCGGAAATGGGTAAACCGACTGCGCGCATGGGGGCAAGCAGGCCCATGCGGTCCAACACCGGGTGCGACGCGGGCAGGAACACGGCCCACCCCGACAGGCCCGATCCCACCAGCAATAGACAGATCGCTGTCCCAGTGGCCCATTTTTTCACCGATACACCCCGCTTGTGCTGATGCTGCTTTATACAAACTAAGGTGATCGGTTGCCAAGGAAAGCGCGGCAGCGGCAAAACCCAGTTGGGATAAGCATGTCCTTTTGCCGGTGGCGCGCGGTGTTTCGCCTGCGTTGATGCAAATATCAGCAGCATTTCAAGCGCCCATAGGCCGGATTCGGGGTTGGGTGCACAAACGCGGTGGTGCTTGAATGTTCATTATCTTCCCATGCGAGAATTCTTGATCGTGCGGTTTCGCAAAATTTCGGCTGGACCGCTGGAAATGCACCGGGGATTTGTCAGAATAATACGCGGAATTGCGGTATAATTGGGCATATAGGGCCATATATGCGGTGTCATCCTGCCCAAAACTTATATATGAAACGCAAAATTTTCTTGATCCCGCTGACGTTGCGCGCTTCAACTTGGCAATAAGTCTCATTATTAGAGATTTAGGGAGAACGCGTGGCGTATCGCTGCGCGCTTGCAGGGAGAGAGACATGAAACACTATGTGGCCGGTCTTGCGGCGACATTGACCTTTGGTGTGGTCGGTGCGGCGCAGGCGCAAATGGTCGGGATTGCGACATCAAACCCCGGATCGATCTTTCACAATATTGGAACTGCGGTGGCGAATGCCGCCAACCAAGCGGGGTTGAACGCAACCATTCAGCCCGCGACCAGTCCAAACCAGTTTATTCCGCTTGTGGCCTCGGGGGGCATCGAATTCGGTGTGGCCAACTTGCAGGAAGTGAACTACGCGCTTGAGGGGCGCGAATGGTTCACAGGCAATGCCAACCCCGATTTGCGTGTTGCAACGCTGATCATGCCCTTGGTCGAGGCGATTTTCGTGCGCGCCGATTCTGATATTATGACACATGCGGATTTGCGCGGCCTGCCCATGGTGGACGGCTACACTGCGCAGCAGACCATCCTGCCGCAACTGGATGCGATTTACGCCACCGAAGGCATGACCCGCGCGGATATGGTTGCGGTGAATGTTCCGTCCGTTGTGGCCGGTGCCGATGCCTTCATCGCAGGCGAGGCTGCGGGATTCATCTTCGCGCATGGCGCGGGCAAGGTGCGCGAAGCGGACGCCGCCGTGGGGGGCTTGCGCGCCCTGACAGTGGAACCCACCGACGAAAACCTTGCCGTGGCGCGCGAACATTGGCCGGTTGCCTTCTTCCATTTCCTTGAAGCGGGGTCCATGCCCGGTGTTACCGAAGACGGCTGGTATTTCGCCTATCCGCAGCTGGTCTTCACCCATGCCAATGCGCCCGATGATGTGGTCTATGAGATGGTCAAGGCCATTGCCGAAGGTACCGACGCCCTGCGCGCGACATTCCCGCCATTCGGGGCGTTTGACCCGCAAGAACACATGGTGGGCGAAACCGGTGTCAGTGAATACCATCCCGGTGCAATCCGTTACTTCCGCGAAGCGGGCCTGTGGCAGGACTAAGGACAGCTTATGTCATACACCCATGATGGGAAGATCGCCTTGCGCGGTCTTTCCCCCGCCATCTGGCGACCCGCCGCGAATATTCTGGCCGCCAGCCTGACACTGGTTGCGGTGGGCTGGGCGCTGGGCGTGCCACGCATGCTGGGCATTGCCTATTATCCACAGCAATTGATGGCGGTCATTTTGGGGCTGGCGCTGCCCGTGGCCTATCTGGCGCTGCCCATGCGGCGGGGGTTTGCGCGCGACTACGTGCCATGGTGGGACGTGGCGGCAGCCATCGCGTCCATGGCGGTGGTGGCTTATATCGTGGTAAAATACCCTGATTTGGTCAATTTCATTTTCTTTCGCAGGCCGGAAATCTGGATTCCGGGGGTGGTCATGGTGGTGCTGCTGCTGGAAGCGCTGCGCCGTGCCACGGGCTGGGCGTTGGTCATCATCATCGCAACCTTTCTGGCCTATGCGCTGTTTGCCAATATGGTGCCGGGGCGTATGGCGGGCCGTCAGCAATCCATCGAGGTTCTGGGCGGCTACATGGCGTTGGACTCGAACGGCATTTTGGGCATTCCCATGGCAGTTGCGGCCACAGTCGTGGTGGCGTTCATCCTGTTCGGGCGTTTGCTGGAAACCACCGGCGGATCGCAGTTTTTCACCGATGCGGCGCTGTTGCTGATGGGCCGGTTTCGCGGCGGCGCGATGAAGATTGCAGTTCTGGCGTCGGGCCTGTTCGGGTCCATTTCCGGATCGGCCGTGGCCAATGTGGCGGGAACGGGTGTGATTACCATTCCCATGATCAAGCGCGACGGCTACCCCGCCCATAAGGCGGGCGCGATTGAAGCTGTCGCATCAACGGGCGGGCAGTTGATGCCGCCTGTGATGGGGGCGGCAGCGTTTCTGATGGCGGAATTTCTGGCCGTTCCCTATACCACCATCGTCATGGCGGCGCTGATACCGGCGCTTTTGTATTACGTTGCGCTGTTCATTCAGGCCGATCTGGAAGCGGCGAAACTGAACATCGCGCCGGTCCCCAAGTCCGAGATTCCCGCCCCGCGCGATGTGGCGTCAGGCGTGCATTTCGTCTTTGCCTTCGGTGTGTTGATCACCACGCTTTTTGTGTTCAACTGGTCACCGGAAAAAGCTGCGATGCTGGCCGCGCTGTCGGTGGTGGTGTCCGCGCTTGTGTTTGGCTACCGCAAAAAACGCCCCGCGCTTCGCACGATTTTCGCGTCATTGCACACAACGGGTGCGGCGGTGATCGAAATTATCCTGATATCGGCGGCGTCTGGTCTGGTTATCGGGGTGCTGAATGTCACAGGGCTTAGTTTCAACCTGACTTATGCGCTGGTCCAGATTGGCGCGGGCAACATGATTGCCCTTCTGGGCCTGTCGGCGCTGGTGTGCATTGTTCTGGGAATGGGCTTGCCCACCTTGGGGGTGTATGTGCTGTTGGCGGCGCTTGTTGCGCCCGCGCTTATTCAGGTGGGCGTGGAACCCATCGCGGCGCATTTGTATGTGCTGTATTTCGGCATGATGTCCATGATCACGCCCCCCATTGCGATGGCCGCGTTTGCGGCGGCCAGCATCGCGCGCGCCCCCGCGATGGCCACGGGCTTTGCGGCTATGCGCTTTGGCTGGTTGGCTTATGTCATTCCGGTGCTATTCGTGTTTTCGCCCAGCTTGCTGATGATTGGCGACCCGTTGAATATTGCGCTGGCGGTGGTCACGTCTGTTCTTGGGGTGTGGCTGATCTCGGCGGCGCTGGCGGGGTATCTGGCGGACCGCCTGTCCCTTGGCTTGCGCCTTGCATTTGCGGTGTTTGGCGGCATGGCGCTGGTTCCGGCGGGCATGTTTCCGGGTGCGATCCTAAGTGACATTGTGGGTGTCAGCGGGGGCATGGCCTTGATTGCGTGGAATTTCACCCGCGCGCAGCGCAATTTGATGAAGGAAGCATGATGTCCGGCCAAAGCAGCCTTGATAAGCTGATCGCCATTCTTGACCTGTTCACCGAGGATCATCTGGAATGGACCCCTGACGCGCTGATGAAGGCCACCGGCTACGCGCGCCCGACACTGTATCGCTACCTGAAAACGATGAAAGAGGCGGGCTTGCTGACATCGCTGCCGGGGGCTGGGCTGACATTGGGGCCGCGTGTGGTGGAAATGGATTACCTGATGCGCAAATCCGACCCATTGGTGCATCATGGCAGGCCCCATCTGGAAGCGCTGACTGCCACATGGCCCGCAACGGCGCTGTTGGTGCGGTGGTATGGGCGGCGGCTTTTGTGCATCGACAGCGAAGTGTCCACGCGCGACCCGCTGTCAAGCTATCCGCGCGGGCGCCCCATGCCGCTGGCGCGCGGGGCCATTTCGCGGTCAATCATGGCGTTTTTGCCGCGCAAGACGATGATGGCCATGATTGAAGAAAACCTGTCCGATCTGCACAGCATCGGGTTGGGGGCAACCCCGCCCGAGATTGCCGAAAGCCTGAAGCAAGTGCGCAAACAGGGCTATGCCATCGCCTATGGCGAGGTGACGCCGGGGGTTGTGGGCATTGCAGCGCCCGTGTTTGACGCGGCCAGCACGCCCATAGCCAGCCTGTGCATGACCATTGCGGGCAACCTGATTGCCAGCGACAAGCTGGACCAGATCAGCGACCGCATACGGCAAAGCGCAGATGAGATCAGCGAAAAACTGGGCCGGATACGGGCAACAGACACGGAAACGGCGGGTCAGGACACGCCCCTGCGCAAGACAGACGTAAAGGAACGGAAAGTCACATGAAAAAGATTGATGTGTTCAACCATATCTGGCCGAAGCCGTTCTTTGACGCGCTTATCGCGCATATGGGCAGCATGAGCGACATTACAAAACGCTCTGGGGATGTGCCCATGATGACGGATCTGGGGCGCCGGTTTCAGGTGATGGATGAATTCGGCCCGGACTACTGCCAGATATTGTCGCTTGCCTCGCCGCCTTTGGAAAAGGTGGCCGACCCTGAAAAGGCGCTGGAATTGTCGCGCATCGGGTCAGATGCCATGGCGGAACTATGCCAGAAACACCCCCAGCGCTTTCCGGGGTTCATGGGAACGGCGCCCATGACCCATCCCGACGGGCTGGTGGCAGAAAGCCGCCGCGCGATAGAGGATCTGGGCGCGGTGGCCATGCAGATTTACACCAATATCAACGGCACACCGCTGGACCTGGACGAATACGCCCCGTTCTTTGACTATATGCACAGCGTGAACAAGCCTGTCTTTCTGCACCCCGCGCGGGGGGCGAATTTCGCGGATTACCAGTCAGAAGAACAGTCGGAATATGAAATCTGGTGGACCTTCGGCTGGCCCTATGAAACCTCGGCGGCGATGGCGCGCATGGTGTTTTCGCGGTTCTTCGACAGGTGGCCGGGGCTGAAGGTTGTGACCCATCACGCGGGCGGCATGGTGCCTTTCTTCGAAGGGCGCGTGGGGCCGGGTTGGGACCAGATGGGCGCGCGCACATCTGACCGGGACCTTGGCGCGGTGCGCCGCGCGTTGAAACGCCCGCATCTGGCGTATTTCAAGGAATTCTATGCCGACACTGCCAGCTTTGGGTCCCGCAAGGCGATTGAACATGCGATGGATTTCTTTGGCGAAGGCCGTGTGCTGTTCGCGTCCGATGCGCCATTCGACCCCGAAGGCGGGCCATATTACATTCGTGAAACCATCCGCATCATCGACAGTCTGGATATCAGCGATGCACAGCGCCGCAAGATATATCAGGACAACGCTGTAAACCTGCTGCAACTTCAGCTTTGAGGGACACATGAACACTGCACAACACTATATCAACGGCCAATGGCTGGCGCAGGGGGCGTGCCGCGACAGCATCAACCCCGCCACTGGCGAGGTTCTGGGCCAGTATCATGTCGGCGATGCGCAACTGGCGCATAGTGCTGTCGCGCATGCGCGCGCGGCCTTCTTCGGCACAAACTGGCAGACATCCCCGCGCCAGCGCGCCGCTGTGCTGTTCCAGTTCGCAGACCGGCTGGAAGCAGCGATGGACGACCTGGTGGCCCTGATTGTCGCGGAAAACGGCAAGCTGCAAGCCGAAGCCCGCGGCGAGATGATGGGGTCAATCTCGGAAATCCGCTACTATGGTGGGTTGGCGCGCGCCATTCTGGGCCGCAGTTTTGAGGCAACACCGGGCAGCTTTTCCATCATGCACCGCGAAGCGGCGGGTGTCGCAGCCATCATTGTGCCGTGGAACGCGCCTGTTACGCTTCTGGTGCGGTCACTGGGGCCAGCGCTTGCGGCAGGGTGTACCTGTGTTATCAAACCCGCGCATCAGACCCCGCTGATTCATCAGCGTGTTATGGAATGCCTGGCCGATTGCCCCGATCTGCCTGCAGGGGTGGTAAATTCCGTCAATGAAGATGGCGCGCAGGTGGGGCAGGCGTTTGTTGCCGCCAGCGGGGTGGATGTGATCAGTTTCACCGGATCATCCGCGACCGGCCGCCAGATCATGGCGGGGGCGGCACCAACGCTGAAACGTGTCGGGCTGGAACTGGGCGGCAAGGCCCCCGCTGTTGTGTTCGCGGATGCCGATCTGGACCGCAGCGTGGCCGAGTTGACGCGCGCCGCTGTGATGATGGCGGGGCAAATCTGTGTCGCGGCCACGCGGTTCATTGTGCATGACAGCATTCTTGACGATTTCACCGCGCGCGCGGTCGCGGCCTTCGGGGCAGTGAAAACCGGCCCCGGTTCGGACCCCGCCAGCCAGATGGGCGCGTTGATCGACAAGGGGAACGAAACGCGGCTGTTGGGGGTGATCGAACAGGCCGCCGACGAAGGGGAAATGTTGCTGCGCGGCACCAACCCAGGCGGGGAACTGGCGCGGGGCGCGTTTGTCACGCCCACCCTGTTTCGCATCGACAACCTGCAATCGGCGCTGGTGCAGGAAGAATTATTCGGCCCCATCGTCTCGATCGAGCGTTTCAGCACAGAATCCGAGGCCGTGCATATGGCCAATGCCACCGTCTACGGGTTGGCCGCGTCCGTTCATACGCGTGATCTGGACCGCGCCATGCGCGTCAGTCGTGCAATTCGGGCGGGCACGGTGTGGTTGAATTGCCATTCGCGCCTGTTTGCCGAAGGGGAAACCGGCGGCTACGGGCAATCCGGCCAAGGGCGGCTTCATGGTGTCGAAGGGCTGAACGACTTTCTGGAAACCAAACATATCTATCTGGAACAAGGCACCCTGCCACAGGGTATGAACATATGACTGACCTGAACTTTGATGTTGTTATAAATGGCGGCGGGCCGGTGGGCATGGCGCTGGCGATTGATCTGGCACAGCGTGGACACCGCATTGCTGTGGTGGAACGCTACCCTGTGCCCCAACCCGTGCCCAAGGGCCAGAACCTGACCCAGCGCACGATGGAGCATTTCAACTTCTGGGGGTGTGAACAGGACCTGCGCGCCGCGCGGCTGGTCCCGAAGGACTACGGCATAGGCGGGCTGAACACCTATGGCGCGCTGCTATCGGGGTGGCATTACGACTTCTTGCAGCGTGAAATGGTGCGCCCCTATTATGACCGCGACAATGAACGCCTGCCCCAATACCGCACCGAGGGGGTGTTGCGCGCCCGCGCGGCGCAGATGGACGCGATTACGTTGTTTTACGGCTGGTCGGGCAAATCCCTGACACAGGATGGCACAGGCGCGCAACTGGTCATCCAGCATCATACAGGGGATGACGCCGACCAATGCCTGACCGGGCGTTTCGTGGTTGGCTGTGACGGCAGCCGCTCCATGGTGCGCGATGGCGCGGGCATTTCCGAAACCAGACGCGACCATGCCATGAAAATGGTGCTGCTGGTGTTCCGGTCCCGACAATTGCATGACCTGCTGTCGGTTTTCCCCGACAAGCAGTTCTACAATGTGCTGCACCCCGACCTGAAAGGATACTGGCAGTTCTTCGGCCGTGTCGATCTGGGGGAAAGCTGGTTTTTCCACGCCCCTGTGCCGCAGGAAACCACCGCCGACAATTATGATTTTCGCGCCCATCTGCACCGTGCTGTCGGCGCGGAATTCGAAGTGGAATTCGACTATATCGGGTTTTGGGATTTGCGCATTGCCATTGCGGACCAGTATTGTCAGGGCAATGTGTTCATTGCCGGGGACGCGGCGCACAGCCACCCGCCCTATGGCGGCTATGGCATTAATACCGGGTTCGAGGATGCGCGCAACCTGGCCTGGAAACTGCACGCGGCATTGCAGGGCTGGGCGGGTCCGGGCCTGCTGGACAGCTATGACAGCGAACGCAGACCTGTCTTTGCGTCCACTGCGCGCGATTTCATCGAAAATTTCATCGAAGATGACCGCGCCTTTCTGGAACGCTACAACCCTGAACATGATCTGGAAGAATTCCGCGCCGCATGGACCGCGCGCGCAACGGGTGCCCCGGAAGTCAATTCCTTTGAACCCAATTATCGGGGATCGGCCATTGTCACGGGCGGGCCTGCCGGGCACCCCAGCGCGAAGGGCAGCCATGTGTTCGATGCGCGCGCAGGCCATCATTTGCCGCCGCGCCCCCTGTCGGACGGACAAAGCGTGTTCGCGCGCCTTGGCCGCGATTTTACGCTGATTGCGCTTGATGTGCCGGATGCTGAAATTGACCGCCTGATGGCTGCCGCGCAACAGCTTGGCGTGCCATTGACGGTTGTGCGCGATACCTGGCAGGATGCACGCCGCGATTGGGCGCATCGCATGATCCTTGTGCGGCCGGACCATTTTGTGGCTTGGGCGGGGGATAATGGCGCGGACGCGGCCACTGCACTGGGGCGCGCGATCGGCGGCTAGGGCAGGGGGCGGCATGTGTGTCATATGACTGTTACATCATGGGGGTAAGGGGTATCGCACC
>NZ_JBQTCF010000056.1:0-12578 GCF_052379845.1 Roseinatronobacter sp. NSM
GAGGTTGGAACTTGTTCGGGTGAACGGTCGGCTATGGAAATTTCCATGAATTTTACCCCGCCTGCTTGGTCGATGATCCAATGGCACGCGCCATGCCATCTACCATGAAGTTCAAGCCGATGATCAGACTAGAAAGCATCATCGCCGGCAGCAGCAAGAACCATGGATCGGTAAACACCACACCCATTGCTTCTTGCACCATAAGGCCCCAGTCCGGCGTTGGCTGACTGATGCCAAGTCCGAGAAATGACAGCGCGCTTATCTTGAGAATTGCGGATGATGTCCGCACTGCGAGTTCAACACCAAGAAGGCCCGTTAGATTGGGCAGAATTTCTCGCCGCAAGATCGCCCCGGTTCGCTCTCCGCGCAGTTCTGCGGCGCGTACAAAATCCAGTGAGGCCAGAGAGATCGTTCGAGCGCGAACCACCCGGACCACGCCCGGCATGTAGACAATCGCCACCACGATCACGAGTGATGACAGGTCCTTGCCAAAGGAAAGTGTCAAGATGGCGATCAGGATCAATTCTGGAATCGCCATAAGAGTGTCTACGAACCGCATGACGATTTCGTCCAGCCGCCCACCTCGATACCCTGCGACAAGGCCCAGCATTGTGCCAACCATGAGCGCCATGGCCACGCCCAGAAAAGATACCGTCAGCGCTACCTGCCCACCGGCCATCAACCGGCTCAGATAGTCGCGCCCGATCTGATCGGTTCCCATCCAGAATTCGATAGACGGCCTCTCAAGGGGGGCACCCACAAGGGCACTGGTGGGGTGCGGGGCAACCCATGGATGAAATACTGCGAGCACGAGATGCGCGATCACCAATACAATCCCGAATACGGCCACCGGGTCACGCAGCACCCGACCTGCGATCTCAAGCGATGGCCGCGAATGTGTTGCGGTGCGACCAGTAGAAACGACAGCAGAAAGATCAGACATTGGAATCCCTTCCGCGGCGCACGCGCGGATCAAGCAGTAGTACTGCCAGATCAGCCAGCAAATTGGTGAAAACGACAGCAAACGCAGCCATGAAGGCAATCGCCTGAACCGTCGGGATCTCGCGCTGCGCCAATGAGCGTAGCAACTCCAGACCGGCGCCCGGAAACTTGAAAACCGCCTCGATGACCACTGTTCCCGAAATCAGGCCAGCAACGAAATAGGCGGTCCCACTCAACATCGGGATCACCGCGATGGGCAGAGCGTGGACCAATGTAATCCGCAGTTTCGAGACGCCGGACAACCTGACGCGCTCGATGAATTCCGATGACAGCGCATCAATCATGCCCGTGCGCAACAGCCGGAATTGATAGGCGACACCTGAGATACACAAAGCCATGACCGGCAGGACACTGGCACCCAGAACGGTCAGGGCTGGCGCGTTGGTGTTGAACAGGATCACGGCTGGCACCAGCCCGAGCCAAACCGCGAATACGATCACGAAAACATTGCCGACGACAAAATCCGGCATTGAATAGGCAAAAAGTGTTGCTCCGCTCAGTCCGGTATCAAGCCAGCCTCCGGGGCGCAGCGCCGCGACAACCCCTAGCCCTATCGAGAGGACCAGCACCACAACCGTCGTCAGCCCGGCCATGATCAGAGAATTCATCAAAGGATGATAGACGCGGTCGATGACTGGTTCCTGCCGCGTCAATGTGACTCCGAAATCAAAAGTGAACAATCCCCACCACATATCTGCGAAGCGGATCCATGCAGGCCGGTCCAGCCCGGCGGCTGCGCGTAACTGCGCAAGATCGGCCTCGGAATAGAACATCAGTTCGTCCTGAGGAATCGTGGCGGTGATCGCATCGCCGGGCAGGATCTCGGTGCCGATGAAAACCGCCAGCGCGACAAGGCTCAGGATAACAACAGCAAGCAGCAATCGCCTGAGGATCATGGTCAGAATGCGTTCCATCTGTCTGCCTTATGTCGGGGGACAGACCGGCGGGCAGATGGCCCCCCGGTCCATAAGAGGAACGGCGACGATCAGCCTGAAATCCAGAAATCGTCGAACCGGCTTGACCAGTTCTGCGAATGCGACCGCAGGTTTACGACCTCCGGACGGTGCGCCAGCATGTTGCGCCGACCACCGAGCATGATTGCTGGCGTGTCTTCATGCGCGATACGCTGCAACTCTTGGAACATCTCGAAGCGCCGTGCGTCGTCAGGCTCTGCCACGGCCTGAGCGTAGAGGGCGCTGTAGCGCTCCGCCAATTCACCATGCCAACCACCCGGCTCGGTGCTGGTCCCTGCAAAATCCATGCGACCCATGTTAATTGCTGGGTTGCGCGGGCCAACAAGACTGCGCCGCGGGCGCCCTACGGGTGCGTTCACAGCCAGCACATAATCATTGAACCCGTCACAAGGCATTTCGCGGATTTCCAGCGTGATCCCGGCGCGACGAACAGATTCTGCAACGATTGCCATGATCCGTGGCTCTTCGGGAAATGAAGGGCAGAACACGATGGTCGGCAAAGTTACACCGTCCGGGTAACCTGCCTCGGCAAGTAATCGGCGTGCTTCGTCGACGTCCTGCGCGACGTCACGCGGCAAGAATTCAGGGTTAAGTGCCGTCATGTGAGTGTCGTTGCCGACCCATGTGTCCGGGTCATTATAGACGATGCGGTTGATAGCATCGCGATCAATCGAGAGTGACAATGCTTTGCGCACCTTCGGATCATTCCAGACCATATCGATGTTCTTGGGCATGGTCAGCAGGAATTGATCGCCGCCGGGCGACATATGGACTTCGCCACCGGCATCGCGGTACTGCCCCGCGGTTGTCGGATCGATGTTGAACACCGCATTGAACTGCCCGGCTCGGAAACCGTTAATTGCAGTCTGCGATGCGGTGATATAGCCCTCCAGCTCATCCGCAAACGGGCGACCTTCCATCCAGTAATCGTCGAATCGGACAGCCTGAAATCCACGCTTGTTGTCGATGTCGATCAGTCGGTAGGGGCCAGTGCCAACGCCATCAAACCCCAGGCTCTCTGCCTCGCCTGCTGGCCAGATGGTCAACCTGTATTCGGCCACGACGTAGGGCCATTCGGCATAGCCGCCGGTCAGATGCATCCGGACCGAATAGCGCCCTGTCGCTTCGACATCGGCAATCCAGTTGGTGGCAAAACCCGATCCGCGCTGCGCAACATGAGCCTTGAAGGACGATACCACGTCTTCGGATGTCATCTCCTTGCCGTTATGAAACCGGACACCTTCGCGCAGGGTGAAGTCCCAGACCGCCATCGTGTCATCGGCAGCTGACCAGTCCGTCGCAAGTTCGGGGCGGACGGTATAGTCGTGATCAACCCATGTGAGGCAGTTCCAGACCGAACGTGTCAGCAGATCTATCCAGAAATACGGATGCTCGCCACGGTCAGAAGATCCGATCGCCCAATTTGGATAGGTCTGTGCGTAAACCAGCTTGCCGCCATGCCTTGGGGTCGAACCGGCCGGAAGCGCCGCCCAGTCGGGCGTCCCTGCGGCTGCTGTCCCGGGAACAAGAAGGCTTGAGGCGCCACTTGCGGCGACCGTGGCGCCGATTGCCAAGAGAAAGTCCCGCTTTGTGATAACTGGCATGAGTGATCTCCAAGATGTTTGCATGTGAGATGAGGACGGGGTAGCTCGATATTGGGTGCCTTGATGGCCTATCTAAAAACCTTATGCAGCAGAGAGCGGTATAAATGATTCGCATGACACGGCCATGACAGGACAGCAGATCTCCAGGGCGGCAGTGGGAAAAGATATCGCTGCGCTCAATCTGAATTCGCTCAACGACTTGCGCGCATTCGTGGCTGTTGTTGAGCATGGAAGCTTTTCTCTCGCGGCCCGCCAGTTGGGCGTGTCTCAGCCTGCGGTTTCGCAGAGGGTTCGCAACTTTGAAATCGCGTGCGGGCTGCATCTTCTCGACCGCCGTTCAGGCGTCGCATTGGCGGATACCGGGCGCGAGATTTATCACCGCGCACGATTGGTCATCGCACGCGTTGATGAACTCGAAGCGACGGCACTGGACCTGCTTGGTCTCAAAGGGGGAAAGCTCTCGGCAGGGTATGCAACACCCGCATTCGCCATACCGCTAATCGCCCGGTTTCGTGAGAAATTTCCGGCTATTGAGGTCGAATACCAGTTTGGAAACACCGCGTCCTTGTTTGAAGGACTTCGGCAATGCCGTTTGGACGTCGCAGTGACGTCGCTTCTGTCTGTGCCCCAAGATCTTGTCGCCCGGCAAGTCGCAACTCAGAAGCTGATGCTGTGTGTTCCAAAGAAGCATCCCCTCGCTCAGGAGAAATGTTTGTCGATTTCGCAAATTGCCGATGCGCAACTGCTCATCCGAGAGCCTGGATCGATGACCCGAGCGCTGGTGGAGCAAGCATTCAATAAGCATGATCAGTTGGCAAATCGAGTGACAACGATCCCCACGCGAGAAGGTGTCAAAGAGGCTGTGGCTGCTGGATTAGGCTTTGGATTTGTTCTGAGTGGTGAATTTGGGAGCGATCCCAGGCTTGTCGCCGTAGAGCTTCTAGATACGTCGGAGCCCGTCGGCGTATATGTCCTTTGTCATTCAGAAGCTGCGGATCTCCCAGCAGTCCAGAGCTTACTTGAGATGGTTGAACCCGATGGCTTTTTGCCTGTGGCCGGGTAGTTTGTGAAGTGTCCCCAAACAGCCGCATATACCGCTCACGGTGTTTTAAGTATTTGTCGGAAAAGGTGACGCAAATGGCGTGTTATCGCTAGTCGCCGTCGGTTACTCGCGCTGTGCGAAGTCGGTCTGCAGTTCGACATGCCCGGCCCTTTGTCGCCAGTGAACCTGTCAGGTAAGTATCACCAAAGCGCTCGATCAGGATAGAACCTCTGCGCTGCTGCCTTTCAATGTCCCGCGACTCGCGGGATGGCCAGCATCCACCCGCTGCGGTCGCACCCGCGGCGGGTGTCTGTTTCAGAAATCATTCAGGTCGATGCGTCCGTCGCCATTTCTGTCAAGCGCGGCAAACAGGCGCGCCGTTGATGTCAGGAACTCTTCTCGCGCGATGCGTCCATCATCGTTTGTGTCGTTGAACTCCACCGACATTGCAGAGTGGATGATCGCACCGGTGGGGTTGGCATTCTGGGCTTGTCCGCGACGGCCCCCGGCTTGCTGCTCTGCGCGGTTCTCGGCCTGACGCTCCAGCCGCAATTCCCCTTGGGCCGTGACCGTCTCGGCCATCTGCGCCAACTCATCCGCCGCCAGATAGCCGTTGCCATCGTGATCGAACATGTCGAACAGATCCCCCCGGCGCGTCTGCATATCGTCCAGCGAGACATAGCCTGTTTGCGACATGTCCCACGACTCAATGAAACTTGCGCCGCGCTGGCCGTTGCCTTGCGCCTGTGCGCCGGTCGCAAGCATCAGGGCGATGGTGCTGGCGCTGATCAGGGTGTTTGTCATCTGGTTTTCCTTTGTGATGTGGTGGCCTTTCAACGTGGTTGTGCGGCCTTTCTGTCGGGCATGCGGCAGCGGGTCGCAGCTGCGCCGCGACATATGCGCACAGTTGAATATTTCAAACCTTCCAGAACTGGAAGGTTTGATCTGTGTCATGGATGAAGGGGGGATGGCGGCGCAATGCACCGTCAGCAACAGAAGGGTTTTTGCCATGATTTCATCTGGTTTCACACGTCGCAAGGCGCTTCTCGCGGGCGCAGCACTGCTGGCAATGCCTGCGATCTTGCGGGCAGACGGGGCGCGTCTGCCGCGTCTGGTGCTGCAAACGCCCGGCTCTGGCCCCGGCATCCTGATGGCGCATGCGCGTGCTTTGGGGCTGTTCGACGCCATCGCCGATCAGGTCGATCTGTCGATCTGGACAACAGGGGATGAGATGCGCGCGGGGCTGGTGTCGGGCAGCGTGCCTGTGGCCGTGGTGCCGACGCAGGCGGCGGCAAGCCTCTATAATCGCGGGTTTGGCATCAAACTGGTCGCCACGCTGACCGAGGGGCATTGCGGGTTGGTTGCGCGCGGGGTGGAGGGTTGCACCATCGCCGATCTGCGCGGGAAATCGGTGGTGGTGCCTGCCTTCAACGATTTCACGGGCCATATGATGCGGCTGGCGTTGGCGCATCATGGCGTGGGGCTGGATTCGCTGACGCTGATCCCCGCCACAACGCACATGGAGGCGGCGCAGGTGCTGCTGGCTGGCCGCGCGGATGTGGCGCTTCTGGCCGAACCGGGGGCCACAGCGGCGCTGATGCGGGGGCGCGCGGAGGACCAAGACCTGCATCGCGGGGTGCAGATGCGTGATGAGTTGGGCCAGATCACCGGCTTGCGCCCGTCGCTGCCGCAAGCATCGCTGGCCATGCATGCCGATTACGCCGCCGATCATCCGTGGCTGGCAGGGGCCTTGACCGAAGCGCTGACACAGGCCGCAGAGGATCTGAACGCCAACCCCGCGCAGGCCGCCGAGAATGCCGCCCCTTTCCTTGAGCGCGCAGCGCCATTGCTGGCGCAGGCTATTCCCTTCGCCCATATCAACGTGTTGTCGGCCAAAGTCGCGCGGCCAGAGGTCGAGGCGCTGTATCAGGCGCTGATCGCGGCTGATGCGGGCATCATCGGCGGCGCGTTGCCGGATGACGGTCTTTATGCTGTCTGATGCAAGCCTGACAGCGCGGCGGGCGGAATGGGCCGAAATGCTGCCCATTCTGGCCGCGCGCGCGGCGCTGCGCTTCGGCCCGCCCGCCTTTGGGATCGTGCTGTTTCTCGCAGCATGGCAAGCCGCACATTGGCATTACGGGGCGTTCATCCTGCCGTCACTGTGGCAAACCCTGCTGGCCGTCTGGGCCACGCTGTCCAGTGCCAGCGGCTGGGCGGCGCTGGGGGCCACCTTCGGGCGGGTCGGGCTGGCGCTTGGCCTGTCGGGGCTGATCGGCGGGGGGCTGGGGTTGGTGGCGGGCTATCTGTGGTTTGTGCGCGCGACACTGGCCCCGGTGGCCACGATCCTGCTGGGTATGCCTGCCACGGCCTGGGTGATCCTGACAATGATCTGGTTCGGCCCCTCGCATGGCTCCATCCTGTTCACGATCGCCATCGTGATCGGCCCGATCCTTTATATCGGGACGGTTGATGCGGTGCTGACCCGCGACCGGCGGCTGGAGGATATGGCGGCAAGTTTCGGTGCGTCCCGTTGGGCCCGCTTCCGCACCATCGCGCTGCGGCAAATCCTGTCCAGCCTTGGTCCGGTCATTGGCATTGCGCTGGCGCTGGGGTTCAAGGTGGCGATCATGGCAGAACTGGTGACGAATGTAGCCGGGCTTGGCGCGCAGATGGCGCGGGCGCGGGCGCATATGGATATCGACATGGCGCTGGCCAATGTCGCCTTGGCGGTGGCGGGGCTGGTCATCATCGAGCATCTGGTCATCCGCCCGTTTCAGACGCGGCTGGGCGCATGGAAGCGGGGCGTGGCATGAGCGGGCTGACACTGGCCACGATCACCCACAGCTTTGGGCCGCGGCGTGTGCTGGATACTGTTTCGCTGGTCATCCGTCCGGGCGAGCTGGTGGCGCTGGTCGGCCCGTCTGGCTGCGGAAAAAGCACACTGGCGGCGATTGCAGGCGGCATAATGAAGCCCGATCAAGGCCGCATCCTGCGCCAGTATCAGCGTCATGGCATGGTGTTTCAGCAATCGCGCCTGCTGCCATGGGCCAGCGCGCGCGACAATATCGCCTATCCGCTGACCCTTGGCGCGCTGCCCCGCGCCGAGGTTGCCGCGCGCACGAATGCCGCCGCCCAGGCCGTGGCGCTTTTGCCTGATGATCTGGACAAGCTGCCCGCGCAACTGTCGGGCGGGATGCGCGCCCGCGTGGCTATTGCCCGCGCGCTGGTGGTCGAGCCGGAATTCCTGATTTTTGATGAACCCTTTGCCGCCCTCGACCCAGCGCTGCGCCGCCGGATGCAGGATCTGGTGCTGTCACTGGCGCAAACACGCGGCTTTGGCGGGCTTTTCATCACCCATGACGTGACCGAGGCCACACGCCTGTCCCACCGCATCGCGGTTATGGACCGGCAGGGCAAGGGCATCCTTGGCAGCCTGACCCCGCCCGGCACGCCGGGCCAGCGCAATGAGGCGCAGATCTTCGACTTCACTCAAGATGCACGAAATGACCGCTTGCTGCATGATCTGGTCAATGTCGATGAACGCGCCGTCACGATTGATTGCGCCTGCGACACGCTGGGGTTTCAGCGCTGTTGTTGAAGAAAGCTTGGCGGTGATGAAACGACGATTTTGGATGCGACCCGACAGACCAAATCAGATGGAATGGTTGCCGCCCTCCCCAGACGGCATCGCAATCTGCGAAGGTCGTGGTGTTCAACGCCACGCGAATAGGAGGACGGCGACATGAGGGATATGATGATCGGTGTCGATCTGGCAAAGAATATCTTTCAGGCTCATGAGGCTGAATAGCCCCTAGTTTGCTAGACGCCTTGCCGTTTCTGTTGCTGTTGCTGTTTCTGTTGCTGTTCGAAGGCGATCGGCGACAGCATCCCGTTCCTAACGTGTTTGCGCTGTGGGTTGTAGAAGAACTCGATGTAATCGAACACGTCGCGCCGCGCTTCTGCACGGGTTTTGTATTTCTTGCGCCTGATCCGCTCGCGTTTGAGCAGGTTGAAGAAGCTCTCGACGACGGCATTGTCCCAGCAGTTCCCACGGCGGCTCATGCTGGGGACCAGATTGTGCTGCTCGAGAAACTCCTGCCACTCATAGCCGGTGAATTGGGAACCTTGGTCGGAATGCACATGGACCTCAGTCTTTGGTTTGCGCCGCCAGACGGCCATGAGCAGGGCTTGCAGCGGCAGGTCTGCATAGGTGCGACCCTGCATCGACCAGGCGATGACCCGCCTCGAAAACAGATCGATCATCGAGCCATGGGAACGCCACTGGTCCGAGAGACCATGGCGAGGGGCCAGATACAAGAAGCCTTCATGGGTGCGGATGTAGGTGATATCGCTCGCCATTGTTCTCGAACCAATGGCGCACAATGGCTCGCCCCAGAACTGATCAGGCGCATCGACATCGAACTCTCGGTTCAGGGTATTGTCAGCCACGACGGCAGGGCTGCCACCATAGGATCCGGGCTTCTTTTTATAACCAATCTGGGCCCTTATGCCCGCCAGGCGGGCGAGGCGCCAAACCCGGTTGGGGCTGATGTCCTCGCCCATATCGCACAGATCATCATGCAGCTTGCGATATCCATACACCTCGCCGCTGTCATCCCAAGCCTGCTTCAACAGCGCGGTTTGACGCTGATCCTCCTGCACCCGTTGAGAAAGGGGTTCCCGCAGCCATGCATAAAAGCCGCTGGGATGAACCCGCAGCATCCGGCACATCGCCCTGACCGCAAAGATCAGGCGGTTCTCGGCAATAAACGCATACCTCACCGGGATTCCCTGGCGAAGTATGCGCCTGCCAGCGGTCTCGAACCGATGGCGTCCACTGGCAGGCCCTTTTTTAGGATATCCCGCTCCTCCGTGACCCGTGCCAAATCGCGCTTGAGGCGACGGATCTCATCAGCCTGGGCATCGACCTCTTGGATCACCTTCGCTGGCCGCGAAAACTGCTTCTGCCAAGTGTAGATGGACTTCGTGCTGACGCCCAACCGCTCGGCCACCTCCCGCACGGGATAGCCTCGATCCTCAACCTGAGCGACCGCGTCGCGCTTGAACTCATCTGTGAATTTGTTTGCGGACATCTCGTCCTCCTTGCTTCCAAAATTACCAAGCAAGGCGTCTACAAATCTAGGGGCTATTCAGCGGGTCAACATGCACTGGGGGCAGGTCGATTGCGCGCGCTGCGGGTCGAGTTGGACGGCGCGACGATCCATCATCTATCTCGTCCGGATCACCTGGCCCGAGAGACGGGTGTCTGTCATCAAGCTGGGCTACAGCGCGAATCCTGCGAAACGCTTTCGGCATCAGTTGGGGCTGGGTCCTTCTGCGCAGATCGAGGTGCTGCGCACTGTCACGCTGCCGACGGGCCATTGCGCCTGCGCGCTTGAGAAACAGGCCCATGCTGATCTGCGCAAGCGCTTTCCCGATCAGGTCATCCCCCCGGCTGAATACGCGGGTCTGATCAATGTCGTGACTGAGATCTACCACCCGGATCTGAGCGATCACATCCGGGACCGTCTCGACCAGATTGCACGGGATCACCCTGAGAGCTGACAGCTCCTCCACCCCTCTGCCTGTCCCCCCCCCCTCTCATGGCGGGGCCAGCGCATCCTGAATTCTGATTTTATGGGAGATTTCTTATGCCAGCCACGCCACACCCGCTCTCCGACATCAACACGCATCCCGGCTTTGCTATCGCGCAGGACTGGTACAACCGCCACAAGCCGGGCCTGCCCGAGGCACCGGGCGCGACCGCAGAGCTTCCGCCGATGTCGGGGGGGGGAGTACTCGAAAAGTTTTTGGGTGATCGCAGTTCCGTCCGTGTGCCACGCAAGACCCTACCACTGGATCTGGTGCTGATCCTGACACTCGCGCGCGCGATTGCGCGGGGCGGCGTTGACCGGCTTGGCGCCCCGGCGCAGCTTTGCCTTGTCCATGGCTGGGCTGCAGCGATGTCGCCCCTGCAGGATCTTCTTCTCCATTCGGCGCTTGAGCGTGCCTTTCTGCACACCACGCCCGAGCGGCCAAAGATCTTGCAGTTGGAGGGGGGAGCGCCGGGGTCGCGCGGGCAGGGAGAACGGCGCAGAACGCTTGCGCAGCAGATTACCAAGGCGCTGATCTGCGGCAGAGGGATGGTCGTACTCAATGCAGCCCCCGCCGATGTGACAGATGAGCTGCGCCGCCTTTGCGCCAGGGATCTGCATCTGCCCCGCCCGGACCGGGCGATGGTTATGGCCCTGTTGGCACTACTCTTTCCCACGGCGCGCGATAAGCTGATGCTGGACGCTCTGCCATCCGATGAAGCGCTCGCCCGACTGACGCCGCTGGAATTGACAAGCGCGCTGCATGCACGCGGGATCCGCGATGCGCTGGCCGCGCTGCACCGTCTGAGCGCGCCTGTGCTGCACGCGGCCCAGCCCGGCGACCTGCGCGGGCTTGACGCCATCGCCGGGCAGGCGGACGCCGTGGCGATGCTGCGCAGGCTCGCGGTCGATATTGACCGCTGGCGCGCAGGCGGGCTTGCTTGGTCTGCCGTGCCGCGTAGCATGATTTTCCACGGCCCTCCCGGCACTGGCAAAAGTATGATGGCGCAGGCCTTCGCCGCCGAGACTGGCCTGCCGCTGATCGCGACGTCCTATGCGGAGTGCCAGAAATTCGGCCATCAGGGGGACATGCTCGCCGCACTTGATCACGCAGTGGCCGAAGCCGTAGCCCGCGCGCCTGCGATTTTCTTCCTCGACGAACTGGACGGCTTCAATGCGCGCACGGGTGCAGGTTCGAATCGCAACGAAAGCTACATTCGCGCGGTGATCACCGGCCTGTTGCGCCAGCTCGACCGGCTCATGGCGACGGACGGCGTCGTGCTGATCGGCGCGACGAACGATTTGCCCGCGATCGATCCGGCCATCCAGCGGGAGGGGCGGTTTGACAGCAAGCTGTCGATCACCGCGCCTGACCGTGCCGCACTCGCGCAGATCCTGCACCATCATCTGGGCTCCACAGACGCCCCGGACCTGACCACTGCTGTTGCCCGCGCGGCCGCGCGGCTGGTGGGCACAAGCGGCGCTGCGGCTGCGGCGCTGGCCCGCGCCGCGCGCGCCCGCCAGCGTGAAACCAACGGCCCGCTGGCCGAGGGGCTGCTGGCCGAGCTGGAGATCCACCATCCCGCAATGCCCGCCACTGAGCAGCGCCGCATCGCGCTGCATGAGGCCGGGCATGTCATCGTGGGCCTGTTGTCAGATATGGCCGTGCCTACTGCCGTGCGCCTGACACCCGATGGCGGCGTGGTTCACTGGCCCACAATCGCGTTCCACACGCGTGCCAGCGCCCTGGCTGAGTTGCGCATGCTCCTCGCAGGGCGCGCGGCCGAGCAGGTGTTTCTTGGCGCACCCTCCAGCAGCGCGGGCGTCGGCCCGGACAGCGATCTGGCCCAGGCCACATTGCTCGCCCGGCAGATTGAGACCGAATGGGGCATGGGGGATGGCGGGCTGATCTGGCATCCCGGCATGCCGGTGTCCTTGCAGCATATGTCGTGGTTGCCCCAAAAGCTTGACCACCTTATTGCAACGGCCGAATCTCAAGCCCGCGCCATCATTTCGAAGCATCGCGGCACTGTCGACGCCCTGGCGCAAGACCTGCTGGACGCGCACGACATGACAGGGGCGCAATTGGCAGCTTGGGTCGCCAGACTCCGCGAGCTCAATGCAAAAACCGCTCCGGAAAGCCTGCCCGACGGTGTCATCCCGTTCGAACCGGGGTGAGGCCCGCGCCTTATCCAACAGCGAAGCTCACACTTCACCCTTGGGGATTGCACGAAAACCAGCTAAAATTTCAGTGTGACTGGTCGCGATCTGACGCGCCAGGCCAGTCACAGCGAAGGGGTAAACGCCAAATGATACCCCGCTCGCTACCCCGCGAGGACAAAGACCTCAAAAAATATAATTA
>NZ_JBQTCF010000057.1:0-12535 GCF_052379845.1 Roseinatronobacter sp. NSM
AGGCTGCCTGCTGTCGTATGCTGCGGCATTCCTGAGCGACCGCTTTGACACCCCCTATGCAAAAGGCCGACTGGTCGGTTTGGGCCGGGCATGTCGGGTGGTCCCCTTGGACGGGGTAGCGGGCGCGTGCTGCACTGTGCCAAGGCTCAACGGCCCCTCGCTGACCGATGCTGCGATAGGGTCGAGCTTCAGCTTCTGAAGCTTCAACGCGGCAAGCTGCTGTATGGGCAGACGTCCTCGTCAAATGGCACGTGGCGTTGTCGGAACTTCGAACCGTCGATAACATCCGGTTTACTGATGCGGTCCATGCGGAAATGCCGGAAATCCGCGCGTACGGGGTCCCACGCCACCAGATACCACAGCGGAGGCAAGATCAGCATGGCCTGCGGTTCAACCTCGCGGACCGTCTGCCGGCCTTTGGCATCGCGATACTGAAACCTCAGGTGCAGGCGTTTCAGGAAAGCGGTCTCAAAGGTGGGCAATAGATCGGGGTCGATCGATCCCACGTCCGACAAGTCCTGAAGCGGCGAAAGTCTCCCGACGTGCAGGCAGTCCAGAAAACGGCGCAGATCGCGCACTTTTTCCGGTGGCAGGGTCTTTTCGATCTTTGCAAGTCCGGCATCCGCGATGCCCGAGAACGGAAGGTGTCCGGCCGCGCGCATTGCGGCCACGCTGATCAACAGGGCAAAGACCTCGGCCACAGCAAGCCGCGCGGTTGTCTGCATCGATTGTGGATCGAGTTGCAGGCCGCCGCCGCGTCCAGGCTCTGAGTGAATGACGAACCCTTGGTCTCGCAGGGCGCCGATGTCGCGCAGCACCGTGCGCCGCGAGGCGCCGACCTCTGTCGCAAGGGCATCGACGGTCGCGGTCCCCGAGCGGCGCAGGTGACGGACGATGGTATCATGGCGGGTACGAATGTTCATGTGATCAGCATAGCATGAATGGTGCCAATTTCTGGCACCATTTAGTTCTACGAGTGCTGCATGGACACCAAAAAGGAGAATTTGCCATGCAACGCACTGCCGTCAATCCGTGGGACTGGTCCCTGAAACTGGGCTACAATCAGGCCGAGATCATCGAAGGCGCGACGCGCCAAGTCATTTGCGCCGGTCAGACCGCCGTTGATGCGGACGGCAACCCGCAGCACCTCGGCGATATGCGCGGCCAGATCGGTCTGGCGTTGGACAATCTGGCAGCGGTCCTAGAAGGCGCGGGCATGGACCTGAGCCATGTCACCCGACTTGGCATTTATGCGACGGATGTGGATGAGGCGCTCAAGAACTTCGATCTGCTGGGGATGCGGTTTGGTGCGGTGCGAAATGCCCCGCCGATGACCTTGCTCGGCGTGACACGGCTGGCCATTCCGGGCCTGCTGTTTGAAATTGAAGCCACCGCCTGCGCCTGACGCGATTGGAAAGCTGTGGTCGCCGTTCAGCCCGCAATGCCGAGCTGCGGCTCCACAGCCGCATCGGCGGCCTTGAACAGAAGAAATTGCTGCGCGATAGCCGACTGGCCGCTTCGGTGATACGGCAGCGCGGCATGCTGACCGTACTGACCGACCGCAAAGGGCCGGGTGTGTCGCACACCACGCCCATGGCGCGCAACGTTACAAGCCCCGCTCCCAACCTCAAGCCGCCGCTTGATGCGCGCGCGTCACACGGCCGCTGTCTTGAAATGCTGCGCACGCATTGCCGCGACGGCACCGTGGGTTCTACCCTTGCGTACGAGGCATCCCTTACGCCGCGACAGGATCACTATCTCCGAGAATGCATCCTGGCTCAGGCCGCGCACCATCGGCCAGCAGCGCCGCGCACCAGTTCTGTTTGTTGACATCTTTCGGGCGAACCTGATTATGAGGGGACAACTCTTGGGGTAGCAGGGTCAATCACTTCGTAATATCCTGGGGCAGTCCTGAAATGATCATGAAGGTTTCTCCGGCCTGAGCCTTTCGCATAATTCACTTATTGCGAGGGACTATTTTATAGGTCTATAGTGCAAGGGGGGGTCAGGAAGGGAACAAGGTGGCAGGCAAGAAGGCGAAGCAGTTGAACTGGAGCGCTGAGCAGCGCAACGCATTCATCGAGTTCCGGGTGTTCTGGCATGGTCGGATAAACCGCGCTGATCTGATGGACACTTTCGGCATTTCGCTGCAGCAGGCATCGCTGGACCTCACGCGCTACTCCGAGCGTTGGAAACGCAACCTTGCTTACGACAAGCGCCAGCGCGCTTATGTGCGCGGCAAGGCGTTCAAGCCGCGCTTCATGACCCCCAGCGCTGAGGAATATTTCGCGCAACTGCGCGCGGTTGATCAGGGCCTTGTCTCGCGAGATCAGAGCTGGATCAGCGTGTTTCCCACCTTCGCGGCGACGCCGATACCGGCGCGCGGTGTCACACCTGAGACCCTTCGCGATGTTCTGGCCGCGATCCATGCGCCAGCAGCGCTTGAGATCACCTACCAGTCCATGTCGCGCCCCGAACCCAGCCTGCGCTGGATCGAGCCGCATGCGCTGGCTTTCGACGGGTTCCGCTGGCATGCGCGCGCGTTCTGTCAGAACGATCAGGTCTTCAAGGACTTCCTGCTGTCGCGGATTGTCGAGGCCGGCACGCAAGGCCCTGTCACGGCAGATCCGCAGGCCGATGCCGACTGGCACAGCGAGGTCGTGCTGGAGATCGGCCCGCATCCTGATCTTTCACCTACCCAGCGTCGCGCCATCGAGATGGATTATGGGATGGAAGAGGGCAGGGCGCAGATCCGGGTGCGGCAGGCGCTATTGTTTTATGCGCTCAAGCGGTTGGGGCTGGATACGGATCCGGCTGCAAGGCGGCCGCAGGATCAGCAGATTGTGTTATTGGCGCAGTCAGAGGTGCCATCAATGCGACCACCGGATTAACCAGCGTGGTTCCGATGAAATCAACACCTCTTTTCAACAGGTCGCACCATGTCATTTTTTGAAAAACCCATTCTGAACTCCCCATACCTGATGCCAGTGCGTCACTGGGAGATGGATGATGAGGGGCGGCCAACGGATCGCGTAATCGAGAGTAGGCGGCGTTCTGAGTTGATATCTGCCATGCCGCAGGCCAAGAGCAAGAAATCCGGCGGCACCCAGTCCGAGATGGAACTGAGCGCGAAGGGTCTTGAGGGGCTGGGCGTCGAGTTCAACGTCACCGAATTCGTCAATGAAATCCGACGTGAGGTCGATGTCTGGCGCCTGCTCCCCAATCCCAGTCAATGGCAGGTTTCGCCTGTCACGCAGCGGCTTCTGACGCATTGGCGGTCCTTGCAGGTTGATGAAAGTCAGACAATCCGGCCATTTTTCTGCCAGTTGGAGGCGGTCGAGATCGCGATCTGGCTTGCAGAGGTTGCGCCGAAACTTGCGCGGGGCAAGCGGTTTCGGGAGCGGCTGGAAGCTGCCAATAACAGCGCGAATCCCGATCTGTTCCGTATCGCCCTGAAATTGGCGACTGGGGCAGGCAAAACCACTGTCATGGCTATGTTGATTGCCTGGCAGGTGCTGAACGCTGTGCGTGCGTCGAACTCGAAGAATTTCACGCGCGGATTCCTGATTGTCACGCCCGGCATCACGATCAAGGATCGTTTGCGGGTGTTGCTGCCGAATGATGCGGACAATTACTACCGGCGCCTCAGTCTGGTGCCTGGCGATCTGATGCAGGACATGCAGCGCGCCAAGATCGTGCTGACCAACTACCATGCGTTCAAGCTCCGCGAGAAAACCCAGATCGCCAAAGGAACGCGCGCGGCACTTGAGGGGCATGGTGACAGTGTCGTGACGCTGGAGACCGAAGGCCAGATGATCCAGCGCGTGATGTCCGATCTGTCAGGCTTGGGCAAGATCGTGGTCATCAATGACGAAGCGCATCATTGCTACCGCGAGCGACCTGAAGCCGAGGTGGAAAAGCTGACCGGGGATGAACGCAAGGAGGCCGAAGAAAACCGCGAGGCCGCGCGCTTGTGGATCTCCGGGATCGAGGCGGCGAAGCGGCGTCTCGGGCTCCTGGCCGTGTATGACCTCTCGGCCACGCCTTTCTTCCTCGCGGGGTCTGGCTGGCCAGAGGGCGTGCTGTTCCCTTGGGTGGTCTCCGACTTCTCTCTGATGGACGCGATTGAATGCGGAATCGTGAAATTGCCGCGCGTTCCTGTGGCAGACAACCTGCCGGGTCAGCCTGAACCGCTCTATCGAAATCTGTGGAAGGCCATCGGGAAGAAGATGCCCAAAAAGACCAAGGGTGCGCTTCCTGATCCGCAGAAGCTGCCACTGGAATTGAAGACCGCGATCGATGCGCTTTATGGCCATTATGAGAAGACCTTTGCCCTGTGGGAAAAAGAGCAGGTGGGAATTCCACCGGTCTTCATTCTGGTCTGCAACAACACCACCAATTCCGAACTGCTGCGCGACTATATCGCCGGGTATGAGCGCACGGATGCCGATGGCAATCTTGAAACTGTCCATGGAAAATGCGGGCTCTTCTCGAATTTTTCGACCGATGGGGAGCGGCTTTCTCGCCCGCGCACTGTGCTGATTGACAGCGCCACGTTGGAAGCAGGCGGGGATGTCGACAAATCCTTCCGCGACGCGCATGCGGCCGAGATCGAAGCGTTCCGTCGTGAACAGGCGGAACGCAACTTGGGCGGCGATATCGCGGATGCCGACATCCTGCGCGAGGTGATGAACACGGTCGGCAAGAAGGGGCGTCTGGGCGAGCAAGTGCGCTGCGTTGTCTCAGTCTCGATGTTGACCGAGGGCTGGGATGCAAACAATGTCACTCATATCCTCGGCCTTCGCGCTTTCGGCACCAAGCTGATCTGTGAGCAGGTGATAGGACGCGCCCTGCGCCGCCTGTCCTATGATGTCGATGATGAAGGGCTGTTCCGAACCGAATATGCCGATATCATGGGCATCGATGGGCTGAACTTCTCCGACGGGCCGCGTGTGGCTCCGCCGCAGCCGCCGCGTGACATTGTTAGTGTCCGCGCTCTCACGCCCGAACGCGACGCGCTGGAAATCACTTTCCCCCGTGTGCAGGGCTACACTGCCGATCTGCCGCCAGACCGGCTGGATGCCGATTTCTCGAACCTCGAAACCTACGTCCTGACCCCGGAAAAGGTCTCGGCCACGGTCGTCACCATGCAGGGCATCGTTGGCGCATCGGAAAAGCTGACGCTCGACTACCTCAAGGTGCAGCGCAATTCGACCATCGCCGCCAATATCGCCAAGCACATGATCTTCGAGAAACTGCGTGACGCCAACGAGGCTCCGCGCATGCACTTGTTCCCGGCGGCCAAGCGCATCGTCAACCAGTGGCTGAATGAGGAGCATCTCGTTACCAAGGGCGGCACCATGCCGGCGCAGCTTCTCTATCGGGAACTCGCGGATGAGGTCTGCGACATCATCTTCGGGGCGCTGATCGACAAGCCAGGCGGTGAACGCATCCTGCGTGCGGTGCTGGACCCTTACAACCCAATCGGCTCCACCCGGGATGTGAGCTTCAACACCTCGAAGACCACGCGGTATCATCCGCGCCCGGATAAATCCCAAATCAACTGGATCATCACCGACAGCGATTGGGAGGATAAGCTGGCCGCCACCATCGAGGATCACCCCCGCGTTTCGGCCTATACCAAAAACCACAACCTCGGCTTTGAAATCCCCTATCTGGTCGAAGGATCACCCCGTGCCTACCGCCCCGATTTCCTGATCCGGCTGGATACCCCCGAACCCACCACCCTGATTGTCGAGGTCAAGGGTTTCCGCGGCCATGATGCCATGCTCAAGGCCGACACGGCCCGCAACAAATGGGTGCCCGCGATCAACCGGCTGGGGCGCTTCGGGCGCTGGGGCTTTGCCGAGCTGCGATCTGTGCATGACTTCGGCCCCGAACTTGACGCGGCCATTGCCGAACTGCTGCAGGGGGAACCAGCATGACCGACATCCGCTTTGATCGTCTGACCGACCTGCCGCTACGCGATGCTTGGCGGCATGAGGCGCTGGATTTCACCCCATGGCTGGCCCAGAATATTGATCACCTGTCCGACTCCATCGGCATGCCCCTGGAACTGACAGGCACCGAAGTCGCGGTAGAAAGCTTCAGCGCCGATATCCTCGCCCGCAACCCGATGGATGACAGCGTCGTGCTGATCGAGAACCAGTTGGAGACCACCGATCACACTCATCTGGGTCAGATCATGACCTATCTGGCGGGGCTGGAGGCGCAAACCGTCATCTGGATCGCGCCGCAATTCCGCGAGCCGCACTTGTCGGCGATCCGCTGGCTGAACCAGCACACCGCAGACGGGTTTTCCTTCTTCGCCGTCAAGGCGCGCGTGGTGCGCATTGGCGACAGCCCCTTTGCACCCATTTTCGAGGTGGTCGAAAAACCCAACGATTGGGAACGCCGCATCCGCGAGAAGGAACGCGCCACCAAGCAACCCGACCCAAATTCGGATAACCGCCATGCATTCTGGTCGGCTTTGGGCAAGGCGCATCCGGACCTTGAACGTCATGGCCCGATTGCCAATCGAACCTGGAATGCATGGGTGCGCCTCTGGGATGACCCGGAGATCAACCTGTCGCTGTTTCTGGGCAACGACATGTGCGGGTGTTTCCTGCGCGGGGGCCGCAGTGCTGATCCTCAACTTCTGGATACGGCCCTTGGTGATCACGCCACACGGATCATCGCAGCCACAGGTGCCACGCAATGGAGCAGTGGCAATTCAGGGCACTTCGCCGTCAGCCGTCACTCCAAAAGCTATCTCGACCAAAACAACTGGCCAGCAATGATCGACTGGCTGGCCGCAGAGCACGACCGTTACCGCGCGGTTGTCGAACAGATTATGCGGGGTGAGCGCTGACCATGATCCTTGTGGCCACAAAAAACTTGAAATCCGGTATGGCTTATGACCATATGACATGCATCCGCCCCTCGGCAGTAAGCACCGTTCCTCGTGATCTTGGACAGTGCCGATCCCTTGGGGCTTTTTCTTTTGGATGGCCCGCATGAACCGGGTCGCCATTCTGATTGACGGGGGTTACCTGCTCAAACGGCTGGGCAGTGTCAGGCCGAACACCGACACCAGCGATGCAAATGCCGTCACCGGCGATATCGCGCGGCTGATTTCCTCGCATCTGCACCAGATTAACAAGGTGGCCCGCGCGCCCCATCCGCGCAGCCTGCTATACCGCGCTTTCTACTATGATGCCCGCCCCTATCTGGACAAAGGGCATCTGCCGATCAGCAAGCGCAGCATTGATTACGCCAAAACCGATATCGCCAAATTCCACACCACTTTGCACGACAACCTGCGCAAAATGCCCAATATGGCCGTGCGGCTGGGCGAGGTGCGCCGCGATCCTGACAGCTTGTGGGAATTGAAACCCGCCATCCTGCAAGCCCTGCTCAAGGGCACGCGTGACTTTGCCACGCTGACCGACACCGATTTCCGCCCCACCTTCCGCCAAAAGGCGGTGGATATGCGCATCGGGCTGGATATCGCCTCGATCACGCTGAAACGGCAGGCCGACACGATTGTGCTGGTCGCGGGCGACAGCGATTTCGTGCCAGCCGCGAAACTGGCCCGCCGCGAGGGGGTCAAGATCGTGCTTGATCCGCTGTGGCGGCAGGTCGATCCGGGATTGTTTGAACATATTGATGGGCTGTTCAGCGGGTTCAAAAACCCTGCGCGCCCCACGGCCTTGCCAGAGGATGACCAATGACCGACCGCAAAACCCCCGTCGCCCCAAAGGGGCGCACTCAAATCGACCCCATCACCCACCCGGACAAGCGCGCCAATATCCCCACGCCGGAACTGGCGCCGATGATGGACCCGGCGGATGCCAAGCCGATCAAGGCCGCCTACCGCTTACGCAACCCCGATCTGGACCCGCAGATCATCTGGCGCGGCAAGGATATTGATCAGGCCGCGGTCACCGCCGATGCGCCGCCCATTTACCTGCAAGAACAGGTTCACCCCAAGGCCATTATTGAGGACCTGCGCGCAGGAAACAAGCGCAATGGCGAAGGGGGCGGGGCGGATCTGTTCGACCATTTCGGCGTGACCGATGAGGACCGCGAGGCCGAGGTCGAATTCTACCGCCATTCCACCCGCTGGTCCAACCGCATGATCCTGGGCGACGGGTTGCAGGTCATGGCGTCGCTGGCGGAACGCGAGGGGCTGAAGGGCCAGGTGCAGGCGATCTATATCGACCCGCCTTACGGGATCAAATTCAACTCCAACTTCCAGTGGTCCACGACCAGCCGCGATGTGAAGGATGGCAATCTGGATCACCTGACGCGGGAACCCGAGCAGGTAAAGGCCTTTCGCGACACATGGCGCGATGGCATCCATTCCTACCTGCAATATCTGCGCGACCGGCTGGTGGTGGCGCGGGAATTGCTGACCGACAGCGGGTCATGCTTTGTCCAGATCGGGGATTAGAATGTCCACCGCGTGCGCGCGCTGATGGACGAGGTGTTCGGGGAGGAGAATTGGATTAGTGATATTATCCTGACAAAAACGCCGGGACTCACAGCTGAATATATTGCATCAACCTCGGATTATATAATCTGGTATTCTAAGAGAAAGCCGAACCTCAAATATCGCGCTCTGTTTACTGAAAAAGGTTTTGGAGGTGAGGGTTCAAAAAAATATGATAAGGCCGTTGATTCGAGTTATCTCCCCTACGCACTTTCTTCGGAGCAACGCTCTGGTGTGCAAACTGTTCCTGATAGTATAAGAGTTTTCCGACACGGAGACTTAACTTCGCAACGCCAAGGACGCGACAATTCTGAAGCTGGAGCAATGTCGTTTCAGTATGCAAGAAATGGCGTCAGTTTTCGCCCAGCCCGAGGCCGGGGTTGGAGCACAACGAAAACAAACATGGATCGTCTACTTTTTGCAGATCGAATTGACATAACAGGAAAAAACCTAAGCTATCGACGATTCTTGAAGGATTTTGCAGCGTTTCCCAAGACCAATATTTGGGACGATATTGGCGGCATTCAAAGTCGCGCAGATCCGAAAGTTTATGTCGTTCAGACTGCTGTGGAAACAGTGAAACGCTGCCTCCTCATGGCCACCGATCCCGGCGATCTGGTGCTCGACCCCACTTGCGGCTCTGGCACCACCGCTTATGTCGCCGAACAATGGGGCCGCCGCTGGATCACGATTGACACCAGCCGCGTGGCGCTGGCCCTTGCCCGCGCGCGGATCATGGGCGCGAAATATCCGTGGTATATCCTCGCCGACAGTCCCGAAGGGCAGCGCAAAGAGGCCGAGGTGACACGCGCCAGCCCCGCGACACACCCCACCTATAACGACATCCGCCACGGTTTCGTCTATGACCGCGTGCCACATATCACCCTGAAATCCATCGCCAACAACACTGAGATCGACACGATCTGGGACAACCTGCAACCGGCAGTCGAGGGTGCCCGCGCCGCCCTGAACGCCGCCCTGTCCGGCCACCCTGCCCCGTTCGAGGTGCAAACCGGCGGCCGCAAGGGTGTGGAAATCGACTTCACCGCCACAGGCGAGGTTGAATTGCCCAGCGGCGAGATGGCCCCCGCAAATGGCTTCATGGAATGGGAAATCCCCCGCGACGCGCCGGACGACTGGCCGGCGGCTGCCAAGGACGCCCTCGCCCAATTCTGGGAGGCCCGCATCGCCCGCCAACGCGAAATCGACGCCAGCATCGCCGCCAAGGCGGAGTTCGAATTCCTCTATGACAAACCCTTCGAGGACAAGAAGCGCATCCGCGTGGCCGGGCCGTTCACAGTGGAAAGCCTGTCGCCCCACCGCACGCAGGCGGTGAACGAATATGGCGAATTGATCGACGAACACGACGCTGCCCAAGGCAAACGCCAAGGCGCGACCGAGGCCGAAAACTACCGCGCCGCGATGCTGGAAAACCTGTCCAAGGCCGGCGTTCAGCAATCGGGCCGCGACGATGCGATCAAGTTCACCAGCCTCGTGCCATGGGCCGGCGACTGGATCAGCGCCGAAGCGCGATACATGGAGGGCGAGGTAGAGCGCCGCGCAGGCATCTTCATAGGCCCCGAATACGGCACCGTGCAACGCGCCGATCTGGTCGCCTGCGCGCGTGAAGCCGCAGATGCGGGCTTCGACATCGTCATCGCCTGCGCCTTCAACTTCGACGCCCACACCGCCGAGTTCCGCAAACTGGGCCGGTTGCCGATCCTGCAAGCCCGGATGAACCCCGACCTGCATATGGCGGGCGATCTGAAAGCGGGGGGCGGCAACTTGTTCGTGGTCTTCGGCGAGCCGGATATCGAGCTGCGCGAGGAAGGCGGGATGTATCGGGTCGAACTGCGCGGCGTGGATATTTTTAAGCCCGCGACGGGGCAGGTGGTGGCGAGCGAGCCGGATGATATCGCGTGTTGGTTCATCGACACGGATTACAATGAAGAGTCGTTCTTTGTCCGCCACGCGTATTTTCCGGGAGCCGAGGTGCCTTACAAGCAGTTGCAGACAACCCTGAAAGGCGAGGTGGATCAAGAGGCGTGGGATAGTTTGAAACGGACGGTTTCACGCCCGTTTGCGCGGCCGAAGTCCGGGCGGATCGCGGTGAAGGTGATCAACCATCTGGGGGATGAGGTGATGAAGGTGATGGGGGTTTTATAATGGGAAAACAGCTAATTCCGTTAACAGTGTTGGAATCGCTTGAACCGTTGCCCTTTGAGTTACCAGAATTTTCCATGCCGTCGCCTCCCTTTTCAAAGGGCCAGCGGCCTGAGGAGTATACACTCGACTCCTTGAAGAAAATTGAGTCAGCGTCGACATCCCGAACTGATCTATTCCGGAAGTACGTTCTTGCTATCGAGGAATTAATCCAGACACCGGTGCCCTACGTGTTCCGGACGTCGGATGGAACAATTCGCTCCATGGACGCGGGCTGTTTGGGCTTTTGCACGAACCGAAGTAGTCCCTATTTCCGCGTTCTGCTTAATGAACGCGGTTTTATTGAAGCCGTCGAAAGCACATCGGAATGCGATGGCTTGCGCCCCGTTATCCCCAAACTCGTCGCCGAGATACGTCAGAAATGACCTTCCGCATCGCTGACACCTTCTCGGATGCCCTCGCGCGCCTGACTGCGCAGGAACAGAAAGCCGTCAAGACAGCGGCCTTCGATCTGCAAATGAACCCCGCCACTCCGGGCTTGTCAATGCACCGCGTCGACCGTGCGCGCGACAAGGGGTTCTGGACCGCGCGCGTCAACAGCGACATCCGGCTTGTGCTGCACAAACAGGGCGGCGATACGCTGCTAGCATGGGTCGGCCATCACGACGATGCCTATGCCTGGGCCGAAACCCGCCGCATCGACACCCACCCGCGCACGGGTGCCGCGCAGATCGTGGAAATCCGCGAGACCGTGCAAGAGGTGGTGATCCAGCGCTATGTCGAAGAAGCCATCCGCCTGCCGCGCCTGTTCGAGGGTGAGGCGGATGAGGTGCTGCTGTCTTGGGGCGTGCCCGAGGATTGGCTGGACGTGGTGCGCGATGCGACCGAGGACACGGTTCTTGATATCGCCAGCCACCTGCCTGCCGAGGCAGCAGAAGCCATCCTGCAAGCCGCAACCGGAACCCGCCCCGCGCCTGTGGCAGTGGCCGCTGGCACAGACCCCTTCGCCCACCCCGATGCAGGCCGCCGCTTCCGCGTGATGGAGAATGTCGAAGAATTGCGTGCGGCCCTTGATGCGCCATGGGAACGCTGGGCCGTCTATCTGCACTCTGCCCAGCGGGAGTATGTCGAGCGTGATTTCAACGGCCCTGCGCGCGTGATCGGCTCTGCCGGGACTGGCAAGACGGTGGTGGCGCTGCATCGCGCGGTCAGGCTGGCACAAGACCCCGAGGCGCGGGTTTTGCTGACGACATTCAACGCGCGTCTGGCTGAAGCCTTGGCCCGCAAATTGCCCCTGCTGGCCAGTGAACAAGTCTGCGCGCGTGTCCATGTGAGTGCGCTGGGTGATGTGATCCGCGACCTTCATGCGCAGGCGTTCGGACCTAGTGAGTTAGTATCCGAGGACAGACTGACGGAGCTGCTGACGCAGGCGATCGAGAAGACAAATGCACCGCTGTCGGTCGAGTTCTTGCGCGATGAATGGTCGTTGATTGTCGATGCGTGGAATGTGCGTGATTGGGACAGCTATCGTGACCTGCCGCGACTTGGCCGCAAGGTGCGACTACCCGCTGCGCGACGCGAGGCCGGGTGGGGCGTATTCGAGGCCCTGCGCATGGCCCTTGTTGAACAAAATCTTAAGACTGAGGCGCAATTGGCGCATGATCTGGCGGCCTCCGGCGGGCTCTCATTTTCATATGCGATCGTCGATGAAGCTCAGGACATTTCAGTGCCGGAACTCATGCTTCTCGGGCAAGCTTTGGGAATGGCGGAAAACGGACTTTTCTTCGCAGGTGATATCGGCCAGCGCATTTTCCGTGCGCCATTTCCTTGGGCTGCAACAGGGGTCGAGATCAGGGGACGGTCCCGCAGCCTCAAGGT
>NZ_JBQTCF010000058.1:0-12297 GCF_052379845.1 Roseinatronobacter sp. NSM
GGCCTGAAGCGGACGTTCAAGGCATTCCGCAGTGCGGAGCAAAGGCCGCAGGCCGCCGCGCCATCGGCGGGCCGTCCCGCGGCCTGCCGATACCTCTGGTGGCACGCCAAGCCTTGAAAGTCGGGATATGCCGCCTGCATAAAGTGAACTTCACTGGCGTCGGATCGGCAGACCCCGGCCCGCCGACAGCGCGGGCTTTATCCATGTGCCAACGTCTGCTTCAGACCAAAACCAGTCAATGCGCGCCGTGATTGATCAATTCTTCGGCGGCTGGCGCTGTTTTCGTGTTCCCCCCCTCGACCTTTTGTCGGGGTTTGTTACAGTGGCGCATTACTGCAACAGGACACGCAATGCGCAGACCAGTCGTCGGGATCATTGGCAATTCCTATCTGATCAATGATCAATACCCCGCCCATGCCGGTGGCACCATGAATTCGGAAGCTGTGGCGCAGGTCTCGGGGTGTTTGCCGCTTCTTGTCCCCTCGGACCCGCAGCTTGTCAGTGTTGGGGAATTGCTGGACGTGTGCGACGGGTTTTTGCTGACCGGCGGGCGGCCCAATGTCCACCCCGAAGAATATGGCGAAGACCCGACCCCCGCCCATGGCGATTTTGACCGCGCGCGCGATGCGATTGCCCTGCCGCTGGTGCGCGCCTGTGTCGAACGGGGCCAGCCGTTTTTGGGTGTATGCCGCGGCTTTCAGGAAGTGAATGTGGCCATGGGCGGCACGCTGTATCCCGAAATCCGCGATTTGCCGGGCCGCATGAACCACCGCATGCCCCCTGACGGCACGCTGGCCGAAAAATTCGCCCTGCGCCATAAGGTGCGGTTTTCTGATGGCGGCGTGTTTCACCGCCTGATGGGCGCGCAAGAGGTGATGACAAACACCTTGCACGGGCAAGGGATCAAGACGCCGGGCACACGCGTGGTGATTGACGGGCACGCCCCAGATGGCACCCCCGAGGCGATTTATATTGACGGCGCGCGCGGCTTCACCTTGTCGGTGCAATGGCACCCCGAATGGCAGGCCGGCGCAGACCCTGTTTCGCGCCCCTTGTTCGAAGGGTTTGGCGATGCGGTGCGCGCATGGGCAGACGGGCGCAGGGCATGGCCGCGCAGCGCGTAGGGGGGCGGTTTACTGCCGTGTCATGTGTCCATGCTTAAGTTGGTTGTGGGCGGGAGTGGCCTGAAGGGGACATCGGGAATGCCCCAAGGCGCGGAGCAAAGGCCGAAGGCCGCCGCGCCATCGGCGGGCCGTCCCGCGGCCTGCCGATGCCCTGAAGATGCGCCAAGCGATTGAATTCAGGAATATTCCGCTTGGATAAAGTGCATTCCTAAAATGTCGGATCGGCAGACCCCGGCCCGCCGACAGCGCGGGCTACATCCAACTGTGAAGGACAGCTTCAGGCCAGAAATGCTTTGCCGGTAGCCTTCCGATCCGCGCCGCCCGTCAGATGGTGATAACGCGGGTGCCGTTTGGCACACGCTCGAACAGGTCGATTACGTCATGGTTGACCATACGAATACAGCCTGACGACACATATTGCCCGATCAGCCACCATTCGGGCGTGCCATGAATGCGGTAGCCCTGATCGCGCCCGTCAGTCATAAGATACAGCGCGCGTGCCCCCAGCGGGTTTTGCGGCCCGCCCGCCATGCCCCCGGCGAATCGCGACAGCGACGGGTCACGCCCTATCATGCTTGGCGTGGGGGTCCATGTGGGCCACTGCGCGCGGCGATAAATTGTGCCGGTGCCGCGCCAGGTGAACCCCTCGCGCCCGACGGCAATGCCATAGCGCAGCGCATGCCCGTCGGGCAGCACCAGAAACAGCTTGCGTTCCGGGTTGTCGATCACAAGTGTTCCCGGCGAAAAGCGGGTGGGGTAGGGCACCACATCGCGGTGAAATTCGGGCGGCAGAATGCTCATGCCGGTGGCGCGCAGCATATGGGGGCCATCGGGGCGCGCCTCATAGCTGATGGGGCCAATGCCATAGCGTTCCGCCACCGGCGAGAGGGGCTGTGCGCGCGTTGTGGCAATGACGCGACCATCGTCGGTCATGCGCGGGCTGGCCGCCGGTGGGGTGGATGTGGTGGTGGTCTGGCATGCGCCTAGCGCCAGTGCGGATGCCGCTGCGCCCGTGGTGACAAAGCCGCGTCTGGATATCAAGTTCATTGTGCAACCTGTTGTGGTTGCCTGTATTTTGCCTGCCTCTGGCATAGTGATAGGCGCGTGGTCCTGCTGCGTCCAGTGCGCTGCGCGTCTTGTCATACCATCGGAGGGTCTGCAGGGGCGCAGTGTTGCCGATGCGCCACCCCGTGGCATGCGCCAGCGTAGGGGTGCGGGCGCGCACGCGCCCTGTCATTCCCTTGTAACAAGGCCCCCCGAAGCTGCGCGCGCGTGCGTTGCCTTATCTGGGCAGGTTCGCGGCTGTGCGTGCAAGCGCGGTGATTCCGGCCCAGTCGCCCGCATCCATCAGGGCCTTTGGCGCAACCCAACTGCCGCCCACACAGGCAACATTGGGCAATTTCAGGTAGTCGGGGGCCAAAGCAGGCGTAATGCTGCCGGTCGGGCAGAATGTGACCTGCGGCAATGGCCCGCCAATGGATTTCAGCGCCCCCGCGCCCCCGATGGATTCGGCAGGGAAGAACTTCTGGACAGTGTAGCCTTGTTCCAACAGGGCCATCACCTCGGAACAGGTTTGTGCGCCGGGCAAAAGGGCCATATCCGTGATGCGTGCAGCGTCAATCAGCGCAGGCGTGGACCCGGGCGCAACGGCGAAAATGGCCCCTGCCGCGCGCGCCGCGTCCATTTGTGCAGGCGTCAGCACAGTGCCCGCGCCCAACACTGCCCCGTCCACTTCGGCCATTTGCGCAATGGCGTCCAGCGCGCATTCGGTGCGCAGCGTCACTTCCAGAACCGGCAGTCCCCCTGCAACCAGCGCTTCCGCCAGTGGGCGGGCATGGGCCAGATCATGGATGACCAGAACCGGAATGACAGGGGCCATCCGGCACAGTTTCAGGGCGCGGTCGCTTTGTTCAGTGGGGGTCATGGGGCGGCTCCTGCAGGGACAAAAAAGGGGTGGTTGCGCTAACGGCAATAGCGCGAAGCGCGCCCTCGCGCAAGGCTGGGGTGGCGTGGGATGGGCGGGGGGGGGCTGCGCCTTTTGGGGTGGGTTTGGGCGCAAGGGGGTATTGAGGCATCGACAAATCCCACGCACACAGCACGCTGCGGGACGGCCCGCCGAGTGCGCGGCGGCCTGCGGCCTTGACTCTGCACTGGGGGGTGCCTTCAATGTCCCCTTCAGGCCCGAAACCCGCTGCCCTACCCGCCTGTATGGCTCATGTGGCGGGTCATCTGCCCGTCCACCTTCTGGCGGGAATAGTCGAAATCATGGCCCTTGGGCTTATGCGCAATGGCATTGCGGATGGCCTGTTCCAAAAGCGCATCATCGGCACTGGCGCGCAGGGGCGCGCGCAGGTCGGCCATGTCTTCCTGTCCAAGGCACATGTATAATTCCCCTGTGCAGGTCAGGCGCACACGGTTGCAGCTTTCGCAGAAATTATGCGTCAGCGGTGTGATGAAGCCTATTTTCTGGCCGCTCTCCTCCAGCCGGACATAACGCGCAGGCCCGCCCGAGCGTTCGGCCAGATCGGTCAGGGTGAAGCGTTCTGCCAACCGCGCGCGCAGGTCTGACAGGGGCCAGTATTGGTCCAGCCGGTCCTCATTGCCCAGATCGCCCATGGGCATCACCTCAATGAAGGTCAGGTCCATGTCGCGGCGGCCACACCAGTCGACCATCTGGAACAACTCATCCTCATTAAAGCCCTTCAGCGCGACTGCATTGATTTTCACGCGCAGCCCGGCATTTTGCGCGGCATCAATCCCGTCCAGCACCTGCGGCAGGCGGCCCCAGCGGGTGATGTCGGCGAATTTCTTCTCATCCAGCGTGTCCAGTGAAATATTGACCCGCCGCACCCCGCAATCAGCCAGGTCCTGCGCATAGCGGCGCAACTGGCTTCCATTGGTTGTCAGCGTCAGTTCGCGCAGGGTGCCTGCCTCCAGATGGTGCGTCATGCGCTGAAAGAAGGTCATGATCCCCTTGCGCACCAAAGGTTCGCCCCCTGTGATGCGCAGCTTTTCCACGCCCAGCCGGATGAAGGTTGAACACATGCGGTCCAGTTCTTCCAGCGTCAGCAGTTCCTTCTTGGGCAGGAAGGTCATGTTTTCAGCCATGCAATAGACACAGCGAAAGTCGCACCTGTCCGTGACCGAGACACGCAGATACGAAATGGGGCGGGCGAACGGATCGATAAGTGGAGCTGTCATAGCGTGAAGGTAACCATCACCGATGCGTGCGGCAAGCGTGAAGATGATTGTTCTTATAAGGCTTTGGCATTAATCTTGGACATATGAAACATGTCACACCCCCGCTGATCCTTCTGTTGCCTGTGCTGGTGTTGGCCGCATGTGGGCAAGTGCCCATTCCTTTCGGGAACCGCGCGGCGGATGAGGCGGGCGAACCGCTGGCCGTGGCGCAGCCCGCTGATGCGCAGACCCCCCGCCCCATGACGCGCCCTGATGCGGACGCAACCGATGGGCCTGCAATCCAACCTGTTGCGGCAGGGCAGGGTCTGGGCGACACATTGGCCAGCCTTGGCGCGCCCACCGAACCGGGCCTTTGGCTGCGCACCGGGTTGGTCACGCAAGTGACACCGGGGCAGGTGACCGCGCCGGGGGGCGCAAGCGTGCAGGTCGAGCTGCGCCCGTCGGGCGCAGCAGCAGGCGCAGGCAGCCAGTTGTCGCTGGAGGGGTTCCGCGCGTTGGGGGTGCCGCTGACCCAATTGGTGCGCCTGCAAGTGCGCATGCGCTAAGGCTTACGCTTTGGCCTTGCCCTGCGGGGCCGACACCCCTATGACACGCGCCCATGCGAATAGTGTTTCTGGGCGATGTAATGGGACGGGCAGGGCGCGCAGCGGTAGCCGCGCTATTGCCGGTCATGCGCCGTGACTGGCGGCTGGATTTTGCCGTGGTGAATGGCGAAAACGCAACCGGCGGCATGGGGCTGACGCCCGAACACGCAAAATCCCTGCTGGAGGCGGGCGCCGATGTCATCACATTGGGCGATCATGCCTTTGACCAGAAAACCATGCGCGAATTTTGCGCGCAGGAGCCGCGCATCATAAGGCCACTGAATATTGCCAAATCCGGTGCGCCGGGCGCGGGCGCGCGGGTGTTTGATGCGCCGGGCGGGCGGCGGGTGCTGGTGGCGCAGGCGTTGGGGCAGGTGTTCATGAAGCACCCCTATAGCGACCCGTTTTCCGCAATTGATCCGGTGCTGCGCGCCCATCCGCGCGGCGGCATGGTGCAGGCCGCGATTGTGGATATCCACTGCGAGGCCACATCTGAAAAGGCCGCGATGGGGCTGTGGTGCGACGGGCGCGCCAGCCTTGTGGTGGGCACGCATACCCATATTCCCACAGCCGATGCACAGATTCTGGCAGGCGGCACAGCGTTTCAGTCCGATGCGGGCATGTGCGGGGATTATGATTCTGTCATCGGCATGCAAAAAGATGAACCCATGCGCCGTTTCATTACGGGCATGCCGCGCGCACGGTTTGAACCTGCGACAGGGGCGGTCACCGTGTCGGGGGTTTATATTGAGACGGATGACCGCACAGGGCAGGCCACACGCATTGACATGGTGCGCATTGGCGGGCGGTTGCCGCAGGCGGGCCCTGCGCCGCTGGACCTGCCGGGCGCGTCTGGCTGATGTGGCCGGTGGCGTGGTGCTTATGGCGTATGGGCGCGGCTTGACATCGTTAAAGCGTGTTGCGCAAAAGCGGGAACCGGTTTTGCGCAACATGCTCCAGGCCGGGAGATTTGGCCTGAAGCTGCCCTTCGCCTTTGGACTAAGCCCGCGCACTCGGTGGGCCGGGGTCTGCCGATCCGGCGTTTTAGGGGGGGCACTTTATGCAGGCGGCATATTCCTGACATCAAGCGCTTGGCGCGCCTTCAGGGCATCGGCAGGCCGCGGGACGGCCCGCCGATGGCGCGGCGGGCTGCGCCCTTGATTCCGCGCCTTGGGTGACTGTTTCAGGCCAGCCCCCGCCCCCCGGCCCCGCGCAGGTGCCTATCGGTCCTGCCCCCTGCGAGTGCACGGAAATGCGGCTGTCTGACCGCGTTGACGGTCTTGCCCCCCTGCGGATCGCGCGCACGGGCTTGCATTGACGCAGGCGAAACGCAATAAGTCGGGGAAAAGCCCGACCAGAAGGGCCGGGGGCTTTCGGGGGGTAGAATGCTGGGCTTGGAACTGGGCCAGACTGCGCAGGCCATTATTGCCTTGAGTATCGTTGTAGGCATGTTCATTGCCTTCATGAAAGAAATATATCCTGTGGAAGTGACCGCCATAGGCGGCGCGGTCGCGATGCTGATCTTGGGCATTCTGCCGCGCGATGCGGCTTTTGCGGCGCTGTCCAATCACGCCCCATGGACCATTGGCGCGCTGTTCATCATTGTGGGCGCGCTGGTGCGCACCGGCGCGCTGGACTGGATAACGCAACTGGCCATCAGGCATGTCAAAACGGCCCCGGTCCTTACCTTGTCGGCGCTGACGCTGACAGTTCTGGGCCTGTCGGCTTTTGTGAACAATACGCCCATTGTGGTTGTCATGATCCCCGTGTTCATCACTTTGGCCAAGACGCTGAAAACCACATCTTCCAAGTTGTTGATTCCCCTAAGTTACCTGTCCATCATGGGCGGCACGCTGACCTTGATTGGCACATCCACCAACCTGTTGGTGGACGGGGTGGCACGCGCCAATGGGCTGGCCCCGTTTTCCGTGTTCGAGATTACCAAACTGGGTGCCATCATGGCCGTGGTGGGGGTGGCCTATCTGGTGCTGGTGGGCCGTCACCTGCTGCCCGAACGCAGTTCCATGAGCGACATCATGACCGAACGCGGGCGCACCAAGTTTTTTACCGAAGTGGCGATTCCCGAAACCTCGGGGTTGATTGGGCGCAAAATCGGTGATGTGGACCTGTTCAAGCGTGAAGGGGCACGGGTAATTGACGTGTTGCGCGGCGATGCCTCGTTGCGGTGGGACATGGGCGCGGTGGTCTTGCAGGCGGGCGACCGTGTGGTGTTGCGCACCCAGATTTCCGAAGTGCTGGGCCTGAAGGCCAACAAGGACGTGGCGCAGGTTGAAGAAGCCCGCGAAACCCGAACCCCGACTGATGACACCCCCGATCTGCGCGATGTGGACCGTCTGTCATCAGTGCAGACCACCACAGTCGAAGTGTTGATTCCCCCCGATTGCAAGATGGTGGGCCGCGCGCTGGGGGGAATGCGGTTGCGCAGGCGTTATGGGGTCTATCCGCTGGCCGTGCACCGCAGAAACCAGAATATTGGCACGAATTTCGAAAATCTGGTGGTGCGTGTGGGGGATACGCTGCTGCTGGAAGGCACGCCCGAAGACATCCAGCGGCTGGCGCAGGACATGAATCTGGGGGATATCACGCTGACATCCGAACGCGCCTACCGGCGCGGGCATGCGCCCATCGTCATTGCCACCTTGATGGCGATTGTCATTTTCTCGGCGTTGAATCTGGCCCCGATTTCGCTGATGGCCTTCGCGGGCGTGGCGGTGGTGTTGCTGACGCGCTGCATTGACGCGGATGAGGCATTTGGCTTCATTGACGGGCGCTTGCTGGCGCTGGTGTTTTCCATGCTGGCCGTGGGGGCGGGGCTGGAAGCGTCAGGCGCAGTGTCGCTGATTGTGGGCAGCGTGGCCCCTTTGCTGGCCGGTTTGCCGCCCTTCTTGCTGATTTTGTGTGTCTATTTGCTGACGATAACCCTGACTGAACTGGTCACCAACAATGCAGTTGCCGTTGTGCTGACCCCTATTGTCATAGGTCTGGGACTGGCCATTGGCGTTGACCCGCGCCCGCTGGTTGTGGCGGTGATGATTGGCGCGTCGGCGGCATTTGCAACGCCAATAGGCTATCAGACCAACACCCTGATTTATGGGCCGGGGGGGTATAAATTCACTGATTTCATGCGGGTGGGGATACCGATGCATTGTGTGATGGCGCCGACAGCGGCGTTTTTCATCCCGCTTTTCTGGCCGCTATAGCTGTGCTGCGCCCCTTGGAAAGAATGCGCCCCACGCCGTAGCGTGGGGCGCAAAACACTTTAGTCCAGCAAGCGCCGCGCGATGACCTGCGCCTGAATTTCGCCTGCCCCTTCAAAGATGTTCAGAATCCGCGCATCGCACAGAATGCGGCTGATCTGGTATTCCAGCGCAAAACCATTGCCGCCGTGAATTTGCAGTGCGTTATCGGCCGCGGCCCATGCCACGCGCGCGCCCAGCAATTTGGCCATGCCCGCTTCCAGATCGCAGCGCCGTTCGGCGTCTTTCTCGCGGGCGCTGAAATAGGTCAGTTGCCGCGCAATCATGATTTCTACGGCCATCATGGCCAGTTTGGACGCCACGCGCGGGAATTCGATCAGGGATTTGCCGAATTGTTTGCGGTCCTGCGCATATTGCAGGGCCACTTCCAGCGCGTTCTGGGCCACCCCAATGGCGCGCGCGGCCGTCTGAATGCGCGCCGATTCGAAGGTTTGCATCAATTGCTTGAAGCCTTGCCCTTCGACCCCGCCCAGCAGGTTTTCGCCCTTCACCTTGAACCCGTCAAAGGCCAGTTCATATTCCTTCATGCCGCGGTAGCCCAGCACCTCAATCTCGCCGCCGGTCATGCCGGGGGTGGGGAAGGGGTGGTCATCTGTGCCCGGTTCCTTTTCGGCCAGAAACATGGACAGGCCGCGATAATCCTGCGTGTCGGGAATGGTGCGCGCCAGAACGGTCATGACATGGGTGCGCGCGGCATGGGTGATCCATGTCTTGTTGCCGGTGATTTCCCAATCATCCCCCGACTTGACCGCGCGGGTGCGCAATGCGCCAAGGTCGGACCCGGTATTGGGTTCGGTGAAAACAGCGGTGGGCAGGATTTCCCCTGACGCCAGTTTGGGCAGCCAGTCTTCCTTTTGCTGCTGCGTGCCGCCGCACAGAATAAGTTCGGCGGCAATTTCTGTGCGGGTGCCAAGACTACCAACCCCAATGTAGCCGCGCGACAATTCCTCGGACACAACCACCATTGCGGCCTTGGGCATGCCCAGCCCGCCGAATTCTTCGGGGATGGTCAGGCCGAAAACACCCATCTCGGCCAATTGCTCGATCACGGCCATCGGGATCAGTTCGTCCTTCAGGTGCCAGTCATGGGCATGGGGGGTGACCTGTTCTTCGGCGTAGCGGCGGAACTGGTCGCGGATCATTTCAAGGTCTTCGTCCAGCCCGGTTGCCCCGAATGTCGCGCGGCCATGGTTCTGGCGCATCAGCGCCACCAACCGCATGCGCGCGCCGTCGCTATTGCCTTGTGCGCGCAGCAACGCCGCAGCGCCGCTGTCCAGATCGACATGCACCCCCAGATCCGACAGGCGCGCAACTTCGCCCTGCGTCATCGCAATCCCGCCAGCGATCTGGTTAAGGTATTCGCCAAACCCGATCTGGTGGATCAGGCGTTCCATTTCCCCGAATTGACCATCCGCCTGCAGCCGTTCGGCCCAGCCCTGCATCTGGCGCAGGCTTTCAACATAGGTGGCCAGCCAAGCCAGCCCATGGGCCGCGTATTGGTCCGCGTCCAGCAAGGCGGGATCAATCTTGCCCGCCGGGGCAACCCGCGCGCGCATGGCATCCTTTGCCTGTGCCAATGCGTCCTGCACAGGGTCCAGCGCGGCCTGTGTCAGCGAAAGCAGATCATCAAGCAATATCGAGGGCATGGTTTGTCCATCATGCGGCATGGGTCACTCCGGTCAATTGGGGTCGCGTATTTCGCATATGCAGCATGACATAGAAGGTTCAATAGCCGTGCGCAAGAAAAATTCAAAATAATGGCCAATAACTTTCTTATTCTGTCGCGCCTGGCTGGCGGGTTTGGCCGGCGCGCATCTGTGCGAAACCGCGCATGAATCGGGGTGCAGCCGCCGGGAATCCGGCCTATCTTGCGCGCAACATTGCCAACCCCAAGGAGTGCGGAATGCTGGAGCTTTTGACTGCGGGCCTGTCCTTGTCCGCCTTTTTTGTAGCCATAGGGATTTCGCTGTTTGCCGGACTGGTCAAGGGCGCGTTGGGGTTTGCCATGCCGATGGTCATGATTTCGGGCTTCAGTTCCATCATGCCTGTGGAACTGGCGCTTGCGGGGCTGGCCTTGCCTACGCTTGTCACCAATATAAGCCAGGCGTTCCGGCAGGGCAGCGGGGCGGCCTTCGCTTCGGTCAGGGTGTATTGGCGTATGTTGCTGGCGCTGGTGGTGCTGCTGCTGATCAGCGCGCAATTGCTGAGCTTCCTGCCGTCCGCACTGCTGCTGGCCATTCTGGGCGGGCCTATCGTGGCCTTTGGGGTGCTGCAACTGATGAATATTCCCCTGCGCGTGCGGGTGGACCGGCGCAGGCGTGCAGAATGGATAAGCGGGGCCATTGGCGGGCTATATGGCGGGGTGTCGGGGGTGTGGGGGCCACCGGTGATGATGTATCTTATTTCCGTAGATACCGCCAAGCGCGATATGGTGCGGGTGCTGGGGGTTGTGTTTCTTGTGGGGGCGATTGCGCTGATTGTGGGGCACAGCGCGTCCGGGGTTCTGAATGCGCAATCAGTCTGGTTTTCCGCTGCCATGGTGGTGCCGGGCATGATCGGGCTGTGGCTGGGGTATTTCATTCAGGACCGGCTGAACGCAGACAGGTTCCGGCGCTGGACATTGATCATGCTGGTGGTCACAGGGCTGAACCTGTTGCGACAGGCTGCGGGCCTGTAGCGCGGGGGTATTTCGCAGTTGGTTGCACGCTTGGCCGCCCATCACGCAACAAGGTCAATCGCGCGCATGGTCAGCCAGGCAAGAATCGTATAACGGCCAGTTTTCGCAATCGCCACAAGGATGGTGAATTGCCATAAGGGTGTGCGCATGATGCCCGCAACCAGTGTGAACCACCCCAGAACAGGTGCCCAGCTTAGCAGCAAGGACCATACGCCGTAGCGCGCAAACCAGCGTTGCGCGCGTTCCAGTTGCGCGGGCCGTGCCGGAAACCAGCGCCTGTCCCGATACTGTTCCACCCGCGCGCCAATCGCATAATTCACGAAAGCCCCCAGCGTGTTGCCCAATGATGCCACCACCACCAGCGTGGCAACGGTCGTCAGGTTTGCTGCCTGCAGCGCAATGAAGACTGCTTCTGACTGGAAGGGTATGATCGTCGCAGCCAGAAACGCGGCTGCAAACAGACCCAGAAGCGCAAGACTTAGCGTTACCATTCCCGAAGCCCGTTTTTTCATGTTTCCCGCCGCCCAATAGCGCCTTGCGCGCAACTGCGCCAGTTCACAATGACATCACCTTGATGTGCGGAACCGTGACCGGCCGGGTGGGTTACACTGTCAGGGTAAGTCAATTACCTGCGACACAGGTGCCGCCACTGGCACCACGCATATAAATGAATGAGGTAAGACCCATGATCAGGACCTTCGCAACCGCAGCGGTATCGGCCAGCCTTCTGGCGGTCCCCGCCTTCGCGCAGAACGTATCGAAAACCGGTGCCCCGACAAGTGAACCCGCCATCACCCAGCCCGCGCCGACCATGGCGCCCCCTGCGCCCCGCTTCAGCTGGACGGGTGGATATGCTGGTGCGCAACTGGGCTATGGCCAGATGAACCTGAACAACGCGCCCAACCAAAGCGGCGGCACTGCCGGGCTGTTTGCGGGCTACCGTATGGATATGGGCCAGGCCGTTCTGGGGGTCGAAGGGGTTGTGACACCGACAACGCCGGGCAGTTCCAGCCTGCCGGGTGGTGACAGCCTTCGCGGCAGCGCGTCAGTGCTGCTGTCGGCAGGTGTGCCCCTTGGGGCGGACCAGCGGACATTGGCCTATGTGAATGCAGGCCCCACATTCCTGCGTTCGGGCGGGGGGGGCGTGTCTTCCGACACATCGACCGGTGGCACCGTGGGCGTGGGCCTTGACTACATGCTCAATGACAACACGATGCTGCGCACCGGCGTGTCCTATTCATCAGTCAACTCGGTTGGTGTTTCAGATACGCGCGTGCGCACCACCACGGCGAATGTGGGGGTCGGCTTCAAGTTCTAAATAGCTGGGCGGGATAAGTCTGAGCGTATGCAAGGGGCCTGCGCCATGCAGGCCCCTTTTTGTGTTTGCTCAGGCGGGGTCATCGTGCCCCAGCGCGGGGGCGGGGCGGGTGAAG
>NZ_JBQTCF010000059.1:0-12271 GCF_052379845.1 Roseinatronobacter sp. NSM
TAGCATCGATCTCGGCTGCGTCCTGCGCGTTCAGCTTGCCCCCGAGCGGTAGAGGGTACTCCCCCGCCTGCCCTTCAAACATATGCCGGAGTTTCGCGTCCTCATAGTATTTGATCCGCTTGGCGCGGGCCGGGTGCTGGCCGTCGATCACGAGGATGATGTCATCAAGATCGAGCCGCGCGGCCTCATCTTCGGTCAGAAGCGGGCGTTCTTCGGTGCGCTCGCTGAGATTGGTGTCAAACATGCCCCGCCCCATGGCGCGCGATTTCGACACCACCCGCTTGGTGGTCATGCCCACACCCTCGCTGACCTCGGTGACAGTGCGCTTCTCCGACGGGGTCATGTAGAGCTTGACCCCGGCCCCGCCCTGCAGCGAGAGGCGGGTGTTTTCTCCATAGATTTCATCGAGGGCGGGGATGGTCTGGGTGATGATCGCAAGATGGCCGCCATAAGACCGCAGGGTCTTGATGCTTTCGGCCACGATCGGCATCTTGCCCAAGCGGTCGAATTCATCGAGCATAATCATCACGGGCCAGGGCTCGTCCTCGCCGGGTTCATGGTCCTGCAGGCTCGCGATCAGGTCGGAGAAGAACAGTCGGATCAGCGGCGCCAAGGGCCGGATATTGTCGGGCGAGACCACCAGATAGACGGTTTGCGGCTTGCGCCGGAAGCTCGAGAAGTCGAAATCCGACACGGCGGTGGCGCGGTCAATGGTCGGGTTGTCCCAGGCGCTGAGCCCCGAGGTCATCAAAAGCGAGAGATAAGAGGTCAGAGTGCGATCATTGGTCGAAGCCATGCGCTCAAAGATCAGACGCGCAGAGGCGCTGCGGACTTCCTCGGCATAGCCTGCGTATTGCTTGGTCTTGTCACCCCCCGAAGAGGCCAGGCGGTAGATTTCGCCAATGGTGGGCAGGTTGCGTTCCATCGCAAGGATCCCGCAGGCGACAAAGAGATCGATGCCGCCTTCGAGCAGGCCCTTGGCATTCTCGCCATCGGCTTGCAGGAACAGATTGGCGGTCTTGCGCAGCTCCATCTGGCGCTGGTCGGGATTGGGGAGCGCCGCGATGCGCTGCAGGGGGTTATAGCGATGCGTGGGGCGGTCCCAATCGACCGGGGCAAAGCGCCAGACCTTGTCACCGCGCGCACGGCGCTTGCGCGAGGTCTTGTCAAAATTCTCGCCCTTCACATCGAGCACCACGGCGGAGCCGACAAAGCACAGAAGGTTCGGGATCACAAAGCCTGTCCCTTTACCGCGGCCTGTGGGGGCGACAACCAGACAATGCGGAAACGTGGTCGAGCAGAGGAATTTCGCAGCTGACTTTGGCGAGCCCATCTTGCCGAGCAGAAACCCGCGCCCGGGCTTTGCAAAAAAGCCGTTGCGCTTCAACTCGGGCTTGGTCTGCCAATGGGTCTCGCCAAACCGGGTCAGGCCTTCATGGACGACAAAAGAGCCCAGCAGCAGCGTGCCCAAAGTGGCAAACAGAAAGATCAGCCGGACCACCTGCCAGATATCGGGATGGTGGAGCCGGATCGCTTGCCAGTTCTGCACCAGGAGGCCCCAATCGAGCGTGGCGGCACTGCCGGTGAGTTTGAGCGCCAGATAGCCTGTGGCCAGAATATAGGCGAGCGAAAGCCCGAGCGCGGCAAAGAGGCCAAGGCCTGCCAGTACGCGTGTCTTAATCATGGCCTACTCCGCGGTCTTGCGCCGCATTGGCCGCACGTTCGTCGAACCAGTCTTCGGTCACTTGTTTAAGCGCAGGCTGCGAGTTCCCCTCGGCCTTGAGATATTCGCGCGCGACAGACAGCTGGTCTTCGCGCGAGCCCACCCCCTCGAGCCCGGAGATATCGCCTTGCTTCAGGCGCGCGATCTCGTCGGGGGTCAGGCGTTCCTCCACCGCTTCGCGATAGGCCTCGGCACGCTCGGCATCGGTTGGCGCGGGCAGTCTGGCCAGATCGGATTTCGCGGCGATCAGCACGCCGGCGGCGGCGGCAGTCGCGGCGGCGGTGCCAGTGCCAGCGGTGGTGCCCGTATTGGTCCCAGTCGTCGTTCCTGCGCCGCGCTGGATATCCTGCACCTCCCAGGCACGCCGACTGCCCTGTTTCTCCACCACGGCATTCGTCACAGGATCACGCGTCGTGATGGTGACAGGCTCGGAACGGGTTGAGGACAGGGTGACGGTGTCGCCCGTCTTCACCCCCTGATCGCCGAGCGCCTTGGCAACCCCCATGCCCCAGACATCATGGGCGCGGCCACTCTCGAGCTGCAAACGCACATAAGGCGATGCGGCCGCACCTGGGCGGTCCAGATACGGGCGCGTGCCCTGCGCAAGGATGGTCCCGCGCACGCCCTGGCTGTAATCAATCCTGTCGCCCCAAGTGGTGTTGGAGGAACTGCCCGCAGGATCGCGGGAAAGGTCACGCGTTGCCTCACGGCCCCTGTCGCCCTTTTCCGTGACAGGCCCGTCGGTGCGCTGCAAACTGCGCGGGCGCTCCATGTCACTGCGACGCGTGGCTTCCTCAACATCGCGCGCATTGGGCGTGTAGCCCTCGACCTTGATGCCCTTGGCCGCCCCCTCGATCCACATCTCGCGCCGGAAGTCCTGCGGGCCAGTCACTTTCATGGAGTTCCAGCCACGATGGGCGGCGAGATTGACCATGTCGAGCGCCGTCGCCTTGTCGGCGGCCTTGGTGCTCAGCGTATCGCCCGTATCGACAATGGCCGCGCGGGCATCATCGTAATGGCGGTAGAATTCTTGGCGGTCGCCCTGCTTGGTCACGACAAAGCGGTCATAATAGCTTGCAGGCGTATCCAGCGGATCAAGCCAGCGCTTTGCCTCAGTGATATCGCCCGCGCGCGCTGTGCCGGTTTCTTCGCTTTGTACGGCCGTATTGTCCTGCGCAGACTTATCCGCTTGCGCTGCTCGTTCCCCTTGCTGCGTGCTTTCCACCTGCGGGACCACCCCCAGCACCTCGGCCTTGGCCTCAGCGCGCGCCTGATCCTCAATTTCAAAGGACCGCGACGAGATCGATGCCCTGTCAAAGCCCTCGCGCCTCATATCCGTGATAGCACCCTGAATATTGCGGGACGTCTTCTCCTCTATGGCCTCACGCTGCTCCGGCGTCAGATCGAGGCCCACATCCTCGCCAATGCGGTCATGCACACGGTCCACCTCTTCCAGCGCGCGGTCGAGATCCCCCTGTTTCGAGAGATCGAACCCGTGATGCGCGGCCACGCTGCGCAGATCATCCATCAGCCAGTCTTGCTCAAGCGCAGAATTCGGCGCGCCCTCGCGCAGCCGCGCCATGATCGCATCCCCGCTGATCCCGCTGCCCTCCGCAGCCTCCCGGATGCGCCCTTCGCCCACGCGCGCGACATGCTCCAGCGCGATGGCCGCGTTCTGCTTCGCATAAATGCCCTCCTCGCTGGGCGCCCCGGCCAACTCCTGATCGCGCGCCTCTGCAGGCAGCAGGGCGTCCAGCTTTGAAAGTGCGTCGCTGAGGCGTGCCTCTTCTCGTGGGCGCTCACCCGGTGCGGCTGCCGCAATCCGGGCCTCGGCCTGCGCCATGACCGCATCGAGGCGCTGCAGGGCCTGAGTGAACCGCTCTTGTTGTAACATCGGGATGGCTCCGTAATTCTGGGATTGAAGGCTGCGCCCTGCACCGAGATCGGCGGCCGCGCGCTGAAGGTTTTGGGCGAGATCAAAGAGGGGCGTGTAAGACGCGATCTCGCCACGGGTGAAACGCGAATGATCGATGGCCTCGATCCCGCGCGCATGGGCGGCAAGCGCGGAATAGCTTTCGGCATGGCGCGCGATCTGGCCGCGCGCATAGTCCAGATCAGCCCCCATGCGCGGGCGATCAGCCGTCCTGCCCCGGCGATACTCGGCATCTGTGGGCGCGCGATGCAAAATGCCGCGCTGCAAGCGGCTGGTGGCCTCCAGTGCCACACCATAGTTTTGGCCCAGCTCGACCAGGGCGTCCTTGTAGGTCTCGTAGCTGTGCTCAGAGCCTGCGCGCAGTGTGAACAGCCGGCCATCCTCGCCGCGCCGGTTCACGACGATATGCGCATGCGGATGCGCGCGGTCGCTATGGGTGGCGGCGATATAGTCGAACTGGCCCTCAAAGAACCGCTCGCAAAAGCGCGCGGTGATCGCCTGCACATCGCGGCTGTCGGTGTCATGGGGAAATGACAGGATCAGATGCGCTGTCTGGCCCGCAGAGGTCATCCCCGCCCAGCCCTCGCTCCAGCGCAGGGCAGCCTCGCGCGCCTCATCCCCGGAAAGCGGCCCGCGCTGCTCGAACGTGCCCATGGAGTCAAACACCCGGTCCGCCTTGCCGGTCAGATATTCCAGCTGATTGCCCAGCTGGCGGCTGTCATGGCACCCGCCCCCGCGCACCAGCTTGACCACCACCGCCCGATTGCCCGCCGCCGCCCGTGCCATATGCTGATAGCTGCGGGTCCCACCCCCGCGGCGGCCGAAGGACTTCGGCGCAGGCTCATCGCCCCGTCCGCCCGGGCCCCGCGTCCAGCCTTCGTCGAAGAGCGTGCCCATGGCCGCGCTCACGGCATCTGGCCTAGCCGACATGCGCGGCCTCCGGGGTCGCATCCCCTGCCATCGCATCGCCCACGATTGCCCGGAAAGCCGCATCGCGCCCGCGCGCCTTGGTCCCGATCAACACGGCCAGATGATCGCGCGATCGGGTGACGGCAGCATGCGTTGCGCGCAGCACCTCGACCTCGCGACGACTGAGCTTGCGCGCCTCTGGCAACAGCCGCGGGTCATTCAACCGCCGCGCAATCTGGTTGAGGTTCGATCCGATCGCCGACAATTCGCGGCGCATCTCCCGGATGCCCTCGGCCAACTCCGCATCGGCACCGAGATATCCGGCAGGGTGGCGAATGAAGGCACGCAGCACGCGCGATCTCTGCTCACCCCCGAGCCGTGCGATCAGCGCATCAAAGGCCCGGATATCCGCAACCGGCACCCGCGCGGTCACAGTCGCCGTCTCGGACCGGGCCTGCGCGCGCGCCATCTGCACCCCGCGCGCAATGTTGCGGATGGTCTGAACCGACACGCCATAGCGCACGGCCAGCACTTTGGTCGCGATCCCTTGCGCCCGCGCCTGCGCAATCGCCTGGCGCTGCGCAGGCGTCAGCCGGGGCTTGCCCACCGCCTTGTCACGCGCGTTTGTGTTGTGTGTAGTCAATATCCATTTCCTGCTACATAACACCTCTGTCTTCCCCCTCTCGGGTAGGCAGATGCCGGAATCGCGTCAATACGTGATTCAACTACCAGTGGTGTTGCGGTGTTATGGTTCTGGCCGAGACGGAGGCAGCAATGCCGCGCGGCCTTTGCTCAATACGACGCGCGCGAAATGGCCCGTTGCCGCGCCGCAGCGCCGTGCTGAGGGCGCAAGAGCGTGTTTTGTGGCGAAACTGCCCTGAGGGACACAAATCGCGCTATTATCTCGAAAAAACGGGGTCTCCAGCAAAAAGCATCCAGCAAAAAACGATCAGCATCCAGCATTTCGCAATCAGCATATCGCAAAAAGCACGCAGCATTCAGCAATTCGCATCCAGCGTTCAGCATGTAGCGCCAAGCATTCAAGCAAAGAGCGTTCAGCATAGAGCATGCAGCGCATAGCATTGAGCATTGAGCATCCAGCATATCGCATTGAACACCTCGCGCACTCTATCTAGAGTTGTGTCGCAATGTGATGGCCGGATGGCCAGACCCCGTGACAGAGAGAGTAGAAAAATATGTCTGATGAGGCGAACCCGCCGGTTGTGGTGGCGGTGATGGGGATCAAGGGCGGGGCCGGAAAAACCACGATCTGTGCCGCCATGACCTCGGCGATGATCCATTCCGGCAAGCGGGTGCTGCTGGTCGACACCGATCGCCAGAGATCACTGGCAGGCTGGGCGCGGCGGGCCGAAGCACATGGCAATGGCTCGCCCCTGTTGTCGCATATCGAGGCGAAAGACACTGACGCCCTGGTCGCGATCCTGGACGAGGCCTTTGAGACCGAGAGCCATGATTTCATCATCATCGACACGGCCGGTGTTGCGGGCACATGGGCCGATCATGTTGCCGTGCAGGCCAGTCTCATCGTCACACCAGTCATCCTGACCGAGAACAACGTGAACGGTGCGGTCGCGACCTATCAATGGTACAAGGGGTTGCACGGGCGGGTCGAAGAGCCGGAATTGCTGCCACGCCATTTCAGCATTCTGACCCGCTATGACAGCCGCACCCGCAACGGTGCGGAAAAGCTCAGCCCCATCGAGAAGGATCTGTTCGCGCGCATCAAAGCCGAGCTGGAGTTGTTTCCCTATGCGGTGCGCGAGCGCAAGGCCTACAAGGATATGGAGAGCCTTGGCCTGCTCGGCGCCATCGCCCGGAAAAAGCGCGACGATCCAAACCCGCTGGTCCGTGGGCAGGCCGGCCATTACGAGGACGCGCTCCATGAGGTCGCTGTGATCTTCAATCACATGCTGACCCATGCGGCCGCAGAGTAAGACCCCGAAAGGAAAGCTGAGCGTATGGCAAAACGCAGGATAGCCCGAATTGGGGCGATCGATCCGGTCTATGCAGATGCGGTGTTCGACAGCGCGCCACCTGTCATGGAACGGGCAGAGCAGCGCGGGCCGCAGCCGACACCGTCTGTGACACGGCGGAAACCGGAAGCGCCCGCGCAGGTCGCATCGCCAGTTGCGCCGATTGCGCAGGATGCACTGCGCGTGCCCCTCCCACGTGCGACAGTGAACGGGGCCATGACCGCGCACAAACCGGCGCGCGCCTTCTCGATCACCCTGTGGCCGCTCACCCGCCACAAGGAGGATCTGTTGGCTCTGGCGCAAGCCGGATACAGGATCGAGCTGATCCTGAGTGCGGCGATGAAATCGGCCCGGAAAACCTTCAAGCCTGGCCCGGTCTATGTGCCTGCCCAAAAGGGCGATACATGGGCCGCCTACAGCATCCGGCTGCAAAAGCCGGTCCCCGAGCGCATCCTTGCGCAGCTTGCCGAGAGCGCCAAAGACCCCGGCGCCATGATGGCCACCCAATTGCTGCGCGGCCAGATCGAGCCGCTCTGGCTGGACGCCCTGGATGCCCTGATCGTAAAGCTCAAAGCCGCGGTGCCGTGAAAGGCGGGGCGGTTTCTGATGGGGGCCTTCGCCACTGCTCTGACGTGCACTTTGAAACGCAAGAGGGATGCAGCCCCGTAGGGCTGAGACCTGGGCGTGCATGCGACCATGCCCCCGCGGGCCGAGGGGCTGGCTCAGGATGAGACAGCCAACGCCGCGCCTTGGGGCAGGGAGCAGGTGCGCTCAGGGCTCAGGGCAACGCCGCAGCAGCCCGCCCCCGCTCGCGGGGCTTGCCCATGCTCAAACCACCAGACCGGACATTCGGCCAAGTTGAGATGCTGCAGGGGCAGTCGGCTACAGCCAGCTTCATTGCGGACCTTCATGCAGAGTGCGGCGTGTGTCGGGTGATAGACGTAGAGGGCGGACAGCGGCCTTTGACCTTCATCATTGCAGTCGCAGAAAATGGCTAAAGCAGCCAGTCGCCTCCCCGCGGCTCAACAACCGAAGTTGGCAGTGGGCGGAGTTTGCAAGCTGGCGCGCCATGGGCGCAGGTCTTGACTCGCTCGACCTAGGTGTTTCCTCACAGCCTAAGCCCATTGCTGAATCTCGTGATGATTGCACCGTATATTCGCTCCGCTTTCGGCAACGAGGAATTTCGCTTGACAGACCTATTGCAGCCTCCCGAGAAATCAGTATAGTTGAGACTCTCTTAGCTGGGTGTTTCTGTGAAGACACTCTATGCCGGGCGCTTTGCCAGGCTGTATTTGATTGAACGACATTGGGCGCCGACTTCGGAACATTTTTCGTCACCGGCCTCCACTATGTTCCGTCTCGGTGCCGAAAAATGTCCCGAAGTCGGACGCTTAAGTAAGAGAAACGGATGGACCACCCCTTGCGCAGTGATGATCACAAATCACTGCGCAAGCGGCTCTACAAGATTTTCAATAATGGCTTCACGATTCCAAGGCAAAGCAACATCGTTTTTGTCTGTGGTGGCAGTGAACCGCCAGATATGCGGCGCCGGTTCCAAAGCGAATTTGGAAAACTTTTGCCAGGTTATGAATTTTTTGAACCAGAATTCGCCATGCGCAAATACTGGACGCTTGGTGATAATGAGCCCTTTGACATCACGATTTTTGAAGAATTGATAGGTCAACTTTCGCATTCTATTGTGATTTTCCCCGAAGCTCCTGGCTCTATTGCGGAGACAGGATATTTTTCAGCTATTCCAAACATAGCAAAAAAAATATTACTTGTAATAGATGCTGCTCATTTGAAAAAGGATAGCTTCATATCAATCGGGCCTGCAAAAAAGATTGCAGATGTTTCGATTTTTCAACCAAATGTACAGTTTGACTACAATAACCCCTCTTTCAATATAGTTTCTCAGCGCTTGATTGATAGGGCTCCACTGCATAAGACACGTCGAGCGCTTCAGATCAAGGCTTTCTCGGAGATGGAGAGCTTTGAACTCTTTGCGATAGTGCAAATGCTCGTTTCAATTCTTGGAATCGCGACGGTCGAAGACATTGAAGCAGTTCTCAAGGGCGTTTTCTCAGGCCATATCGCGCCGTCGAAAACGAAGCAGATTGTATCCATCCTCGTTGGCTCAGGGCGTTTGGTTGAGGTGGGAGAATACGGTCATCTCAAGCCATGCGAGGCGGAAAATCTGATCCTGAAAATAAAAGATGGCGCGAAAACTGAACGGGATGTGCTGATGGTGGATATCTCGACCATTTATCTTGGCGCAGATCCTGAATTCAGCGCTCTGTTGGAAGCTTGATATGTTGATTGAACTCCTAAGTAGAACGGCTAAAATACCAGAGTCCAAACTATTAAGCTTGGCGGAAAGCGCAAGCCGCCGCTACAAGATCTACACCATCCCCAAACGGACAGGTGGTGAGAGGATAATTGAACATCCCAGCCGAGAGCTCAAAGCCATCCAACGTTGGATTGTGCGGGCACTTATTAATCGGTTTCCTGTGCATGAATCTGCAACTGCCTATCGGAAAGGTACAGGAATCAGAGCAAATGCAGAACGTCACCGTAAAACCAAGTTCACCAATCGCTTTGACTTTTCAAACTTCTTCCCATCGTTCTCTCAGGCGCGGGTAGTTCAATATATTGGCGAGCAAGCGACGTCAGTCGGCATCGAGCTTTCTGAGCGTGATCTGGAATTCATAGGAAATATAGTATGCAGAAATGGTAAATTGACGATTGGTGCGCCAAGTTCTCCAGCGATTACAAACACCATGATGTTCGAGTTTGATCGCCGTATGCATGAAGTATGTCATGCGAAAGGCCTAGTGTATACTCGTTACGCTGACGACTTGTTCGTTTCATCCTTCGAGCCCGGGCAGCTTGATGGGATTGAGAAAGTCATCATCGAAAACAAGCGTGTCGTTCCCCACCTGTGGCTTAAACTCAACCACGAGAAAACTGCTTACCTCTCAAAGAAATATCGCCGAGTTGTTACGGGAATCGTTGTCACTCCACAGCATACGTTATCGATAGGTCGGGAGCGAAAAAGAGAAATCAAAGCATTGATCCATCGCTGGGTGAATCAGGATATTGACGCTACAAGCTTATTTTACCTGAGAGGATTGTTTTCATTCGCGATTGATATCGAGCCTGATTTTGAGTTGCGACTTATTGAGAAGTATGGGAAGAAACAAATTGATCTTCTGCGGAGTGGTGCTTTTGATATTCCATTGGCGATGTTTTAGTTGGAAGAACTTAGTTGACCCCTTTAGGTTTGCTTTTAATGGTTTAGGTTGTCTTACTCACCTAAGCGATATCCATCGTCGTCAATATTAGCTTTGACTCGAGCACGCAGTGAAACGCGCAAACTTTCCTGGAAGCCTTCTATGTCAAGAGGAGGAAGTTCACGTGTTATGTCATATTTTTCGATCTTCTTTAGACTTTCAAGTAATTCCTGCACTTCGGACTTAATCTCAGGTGAACTCCGAATAGCTTCATAGGCCTCAAATGGTTTGCCGCCTGTTCCACGAGGTAAGCCTATGCGCCTTTCGAAGTCTGGTATGCTCACCTGATGAGCAACCCCAATTCCTCTTAATCTAGCTTCATGCACCAGTTCGTAAATGTTGAAGTTTTGCGTCCAAGACGGCGATTTCACGTATGTTCCATCTTGTTTCTTTTTGGTCCCGAGGGGCCAGTCGCTATCGTGCAGCACCGCGAAATCTTTACGAAAGTGTATCAGCATCTTCATAACGGCTGCGATTTGAGGTTTCCCGCGTGCCTTTATGATGCTCATATGGTCAACGAGCTCGTGTCCCGCCTCGACAACCGCTGCGATGAATGCGGCATGCTCAGTATTGCCTTCGACAATTATCGGGAAGGTGCCAAAGAATACTTCACAGAAGGTTGGATCCATTTCCTGGATAGCTTGAAGTACCTGCTTATCATCTCCCGAGAAGCCGGCGTCATCTGTGCGGAAGAGGTTAGGCCTGAACCGTCCATCATCGCCATCTCGCTCAAGTCGCACAATGGTGGTGTGATCAACTGCAGGGTTCACAAAGAGAGGCGAGTGGGTTGTCATCATCACCTGCCACTCTGGCTGGGAAGCGAGCTCGTACAATTGCCTCTGAGCCGCACGTGCGGCTAAAGGGTGTAGGGCATTCTCAGGTTCGTCAATAAGCAAGATATAACCTGGAAATGCTGGGTCATTCACATCTTCTGGGAGCGCGCCGCCTGCAAGAATCGAGCTAATTTGTGCCCGGATAACATCCCTTGAATCATCGTCCTTGGCTTTCTCTTCTGCCTTTTCGAGCTCTTTAATTTTGCTTTCCCGAACCTTTTTGTCAGCATCAAGTCGATTTCGTACTTGTAGCATAGTCCAAAACAAGGCTCGCTGCGCACCAGCGCCCTGCTGAGAGAGTCTCACATCTACGCCTCGGTCGGTGACACGTAGCCCTGATCCATCGGTGATCAATTTCGCAGCGTCAAATTTCGGTGGCGCAGCCTGCACATCAAGAGAAATGGCGAGTTCTGGGAATACACCCGTGAAACCTTTATGGACTTCAGAAATGGCATCACTGAAGCGATCCGTTTGCTCTCCTACTACTGTCGCCACCCCTTTCTCTAGCATCTCCACAGCCTGCCCGATGGACGTACTTAAGTCCGAGGTGGCAGCCGTTAAGGCAGTACCTACGGGCTCAAGAACGAGTTTCATTAGCGCTTTCTCTGCCTCAACAGGATCGCTTCGGGAGCCGATTCTAACTGGTTGAGGGAGGCGCGATTTGAAGACATTGTCCGCCCCACCTGCTTTGTTTTCCAGAGCATACCCATCGTTTATTGCGAGGTCTTGACCTGGCGCTTTTGTCTCGCGTTTTGGCTTCTTGCCTTCTTGGTGGTCCATTCTCCATTGCCATCGACTGGTGACGATGCGAAGATCGCCTCGACTCTCTTTCCACTTCTCATCTATATTCGCGAGACCGTCGGGGATATGTACTTCTAGAATGATCTCCGATGGATTGTTCTCTTCAGCATTTGCATATCTGTCCTTCGACCAATCAAAAGCCTCCGCTCCCTGTGCAAGCTCATAGGCCCGCAGAATGGTCGACTTTCCTGAGTTATTCCGACCTACGATGCACACGACATCATCCAATGCGACTGTGATTCCTTCAGATCCAATGCAGCCTATATTGCGCACTGTCATGTTTACTAGCTTTGACCGGTTCTCAGGCAACATATTTATCCATGTAATAATGCATAAGGGTAATAACCTTCCTCAGTACAAATCGGAGCGCATCATTTCCGTCCTTTAATCTCACGTGTCTGGCGAAGGACGTCGAATTCGTGCAGCCTATGCGGCAGTGCGCACCTCTGCAAGCGGAGAGTCTTCGGCAATGGCGCGTTACATGCATATCGTATTAATCGGCATGGGATGACTTGCAGTTTCTCCGCAGGGGTTTCAGGACTGGAGGCTATCATCTGCGGCGTGTCGTGTCATGGTCCGCTATGAGGCTGGCTGCTGTCGCATGGTACGCCATTCCTGAGCGACCGCTTCGGCGAACCCTGCTTGATCGGCCGACCGACCGCTCTGGGCCGGGCACGTCGAGAACCGCGACCAAGACCCGCGACTTTGCAAACTACGCTTTCTGCCACAAGCCGCCGGTCACATTGGTCCATTCTGCGGCTGCAGCGAATGTCCGCTTCCATGAA